>CASFUJ010000103.1 GCA_949297645.1 uncultured Desulfovibrionaceae bacterium | reverse complement strand
ACAGTTCTGCTCACCCAAGATCCGTTCACGCTTGCCTTCTCCCTGCCTCAGCATGCTCCGAAGCTCCAGTGTCTCTTCCCGGATATCCACAAGTCCCTGTATGCCCGCCCCCACCCGGCTGGCAGCTCTTTGGGGCAGACGCTCATCCATTTTCAGCCCGGGGGTATTGCCATAGCAGAGCCAGCAGAGGTCGCTGATGCGCATAACCTGGACCAGCTCCCGCTCTTTATAATTGGAATTGAGCAATACAGGCACTGCCCCCAGCTTTTGAAGCGCCACAAAGGTCACAATCCAGGTGGCGCTGTTCTCACTCCACAGCCCTACACGTTCGCCCCGGGCAATACCCTTGTCCGCAAAACGCTTTGCCATCATATTAGACAAAACATCCAGGTCGCGCCAAGTGTAAGTGTCCTCTTTATAGATAACAGCCGTCTTTTGCGCAAAGCGCCGCACTGCCCCGTCAAACAGCTCAGGAATGGTACACGCGATGAGTCCCATAAGCTCTCTGCCTTCCATTTCTTCTGCCTCGCATTGTACACATTTACTGGGAGTCATACCTCCGTGATTGCATTTGCAGCACATCCAATCTCACAGACGCCGCAGTCGATACAGGCTTCCTGGTCAACCTGATAATGATCCTCCCCCTCGAAAATTGCATCCGCAGGGCAGGTAGATGCACAGGCACCACAGCCAATACAGTTATCATTGATTACTCTGGGCATAGTAAACTGACTCCTTTCTGCTGAACGAAACCACAATCCATATGGACACAGTTCCTTTTTTGCGCTGGGCCGAGACTGGACAGTCGGGAAACGCGGCTGTCGGGCGACCAAGCCGATGTCCTGGACAAACGACCTGGCGCCCGATTCCGCTTGGGGGAATAAATTGAATTCCTATGCACTACATGTGAGCCAACTACAGGCTTACGCAAAGTGTTAATTTAACTGCTCGTTCACAAACTTGATAGACTTCATAATCTTGCTGTCGCGCTCTTTGCGGGCCGCAACGGGGTCATCATACTGATAGAAGCCGTTGCCAGTGGGACCCTTCAAGCCGGTATTGCCAGCGGCGATCATATCCCGGAGCAGCTGAGGCGCCTCTGTCTGGTTGGAAAAGGTGGGGGCCAGCAGATCTTCCAGATGGGCAAAAATATCCAATCCGCAGAAATCACCCAGTTTGAAGGGGCCTTCAAACGTGTAGCGGACACCGAAGGTGGCTACAATGGCTTCGTCAATATCTTCGGGCGTAGTCCAGCCCTGCTCGACCATGTAGCAGGCCTCACGTACCAGAGCGAAGGTCATACGGTTCAAGATAAAGCCGGGACAGGGGACATTCAGCTTGGCAACGCGCTTTCCGTGGGAGCGGACCAGCTCTTCCACCTCTTCGTTCTCGCCAACGGTCTGTTCTTCATCTTTCTGCTCATCTACTCGCTGCGTTTCGTACGCGAGAACGCGAGGGTGGAACGCGTCAACGAAACCGTGCGCGTGCTCGGCAACTCCTATTACGCGCTCTACCGCGTGAACTTCCGGAAAAACACCTACGAGAGCATCAAAAGCTCCGCCCATGTGCAGGCGCATCTGCCCGGCTCCGGCTGCTACGACGATCTTCTGCGCGTCATCTCCTCCGTCATAGAGCCGGACGCGCGCGAGGAATACGCGCGAAACTTCTCCTGCGAGAGCATCCGCGCCCTGGTGGCGCAGAGCGTGAACGACTTCGGCGGCGAATTCCGCCGTCTTTTCGGGGAGGAATACCGCTGGGTCAGCGTGCATGTGCTCTTCGACAGAACAATCGTGCCCGATGAAGTGGTGCTCTGCTTCCGCGAGGTGGAGCAGGAGATGAACCGCCAGCTTCAGGAACGGACGCTGCTCAAGGATTCCCTGGAAAGCGCCCAGCGCAGCGAAAAGGCCAAGCAGTCCTTCTTCAGCAGCATGTCCCACGACATGCGAACGCCGGTCAACGCCATCATCGGCATGACCGAACTTGTGGCCCGGACCCTCGACGACAGGAAGCGCGCCGCAGGCTATCTGGAAAAAATCCGCTTTTCCGCCCGGCAGCTCAAGAGCCTCATCGACGACGTTCTGAACATGTCGCGCATGGAACAGGGCAAGTTCGCGCTGAACAACCGGGAAATCGACCTCGGACAATGCCTCACGGAATGCCTGTCTCCGTATCATGTGCAGGCGGAGATGGAAGGCAAGACCCTGCGCGTGGACATGGCCGTCGAGAACGCCTGGGTCATAAGCGACCCTCTGCGCCTCGCCCAGCTCATGAACAACCTGCTCTCCAACGCCTTCAAGTTCACCACGCGGGGCGACACCGTGACCGTTTCCGTCTCGCAGGTGGAAAAAGGCGACGTCATCAAGTACAAAATCGTGGTGTCCGACACGGGCACGGGCATATCCCGCGAATTTCTGCCCCACCTGTTCGAGCCCTATACCCGCGAGACGCGCTTCAGCGCAAGGCATGTGGCGGGCACGGGCCTCGGCATGCCCATCACCAAAAACCTCGTGGAGCAGATGAACGGCGAAATCCGGGTGGAAAGCACGCTGGGAGAAGGCAGCACCTTCACCATCATCCTGCCCTTCACCGCGGCCAAGCCGGAACAACACGTCGAAGAAGGCGACGCGGAACCGGACATGGAGCTTCTGCGCGGCGTGCGCGTGCTGATTGCGGAGGACAACATGGTGAATATGGAACTCGCCGCGGAAATGCTGTCCATGAACGGTCTGGAAGTGACGCAGGCATGGAACGGCCGCGAGGCCGTGGAGACCTTCGCCGCCTCCGCCCCCTTCTTCTTCCATGCCGTGCTCATGGACATGCAGATGCCGGAAATGGACGGCTGCGAGGCGGCGCAGCGCATACGCGCCATGGACAGGCCGGACGCGAAAAGCGTACCCATCATCGCCGTCACCGCCAACGCCTTCGCCGAGGACATCGCCTCCACCACGGCGGCAGGCATGGATGCGCATATAGCCAAGCCCATTGATTTCCGCTATCTTTTCAAAATACTGATAAACGTCTCAGGGGAATCCGGAAGATCCCCGCAGGCATAAACTGCCTTCCAGGGATCCCCCATGAAGAAAGAAACACAGCGCTTCGTCCTCGCCGGCATACTCTGCAGCCTGTTCTGCATCGGCATTTTCGTATGGAGCACCGTCTCCATACTGCGTCAGGGCGTGCTGGCCAGCAGCGCGCTCAGCGACATCTACATCAACGCGGTGAACTTCCAGATGCAGCTGCACTTCCGCTCCATCATTGACTTGAAACTGGAGCAGGTGAAGGGCATCGTCAACAGCACGCCTCCGGACACGGTGAAGGAATACGGCGAGGCCATGCGCAACCGGCTGGCCACCGGAGCTCTGCTGCAGGATTTCACCTATCTCGCCCTGTTCGATACCGCGGGCAACGCGGACATCATCACCGGCGAAGACGTGTTCGCCGAAAACAGTCTCACCCGGGAAGCGTTCCTGCGCGAACTCAACGCCGGGGAAGGACATGTGGCCTCCGCCGTCACCGCGTCGGGCCGCCGCCTGCTGCTCATGGGCGTGTCCGTGGGCTATCCCCTCACCGAAGGCTACCCCATGCGCAACGGCGCCACCTGCACGGCCCTTGTGGCCGGACTGCCGCTGGAATACATACAGCGCACCCTTGCCATGGACCTCGACGAGTCCCTGCTCTATTCCCAGATCATACGCAGGGACGGAAGCTTCGTGCTGCGCTCCTCCTCCGTAAAAGAGGACAACTGCTATGAATGGATACTGAAGCAGGGTTCCTTCCGGGGAAAGACGACGCAGGAGATACTCACGTCCCTGAAAACGGACATCGCGGAGGAAAAGGAGCACTCCCTGTTCATGACGGTGAAGGGAGAAAGGCTCTATGTGCACTGCTCTCCCCTGCCCCATTCGCAGTGGTACCTCGTCACGGTCATGCCGCAGGGCTCCTTCGACGAGATCATCTCCGGTCTGTGGAACCAGCGTATCTATACGGCCGTAGGCGCGGGTCTTCTGCTGCCATTGCCCATACTGGCCCTGCTCTTCTTCTATTCCCGCTTCGCCAGAAGGCAGATAGCGGAGCTCAAGAAAGCCAGAGATGAGGCCGACAGGGCCAGCCACGCCAAAAGCGACTTTCTCTCCCACATGAGTCACGACATCCGCACGCCCATGAACGCCATCGTAGGCATGACGGCCGTGGCCACCGCGAACCCCGGTAACACGGTGCTCGTGCAGGACTGCCTGAGAAAAATCTCGCTGGCCAGCAGACACCTGCTGGGCCTCATCAACGACGTGCTGGACATGTCGAAAATCGAGCACGGCAAGCTCTCGCTGAACATGAGCGCCGTCTCCCTGCGCGATATCGTGGACGAGATGGTGGGCGTGGTGCAGCCGCTGGTCAAGGCCAGAAGGCAGCATTTCAGCATCAGCATCCACGACATTCTCACGGAAAACGTCTATTCCGACGGCGTGCGTCTCGGGCAGGTGATGCTCAACCTGCTCTCCAACGCGCTCAAGTTCACGCCCGCGGGAGGAGCCATCCAGCTGCGTCTGCGTCAGGAAGCCTCGCCCCGCGGGGATGGCTATGTGCGCACCCATATCGAGGTGCAGGATTCGGGCAAGGGCATGTCGCCGGAATTTCAGAAAAAGATTTACGACTCCTTTGCGCGTGAAGACGATGCGCGCGTGCAGCGCATCGAGGGCACGGGGCTCGGCATGTCCATCATGAAATACATCGTGGATGAAATGGGCGGCACCATCGAACTCGAAAGCGAGCTGAACAGGGGCACGCGCTTCCACATCACGCTGGACATGGGCAGGGTGCAGGAGCAGCAGGACGAACTGACGCTTCCGGGCTGGAACGCGCTGGTGGTGGACAACGACGAGGAACTGTGCCGCAGCGCCGCCGCCTCTCTGGAGGAAATGGGCGTCCACGCCCAGTGGGCCCTCGGCGGCGAGGAAGCCGTGAAGATGGCCACAAGACACCATGAACAGGGGCAGGACTATCACGTCGTGCTGCTGGACTGGCAGATGCCGGACATGAACGGCGTGGAAACCGCCCTTCTGCTGCGCCGCGTTCTCGGCGACGAAGTGCCCGTGCTGCTCATGTCCGCCTACGACTGGAGCGAGGTCGAGGAAGAGGCCCGCCGCGCCGGAATCTCCGGGTTCATCTCCAAACCCCTGTTCAAGTCCACGCTCTACAGCGGACTCAAGCCCCTTGCCGACGGCCCCATGGCCGGTCGTACCGGCGACAGCGCCGAGTCCTGGGAAGGCAGACATATCCTGCTCGCCGAAGACAACGAACTCAACTGGGAAATCGCAAGCGCCCTGCTGGAGAGCCACGGTTTCGCTCTGGACTGGGCGGAAAACGGCCGCATCTGCGTGGACATGTTCAAGGCCTCCGCTCCCGGCGCCTACGACCTCATTCTCATGGATGTCCGCATGCCCGAAATGAACGGCTACGAAGCCGCCCGCGCCATCCGCGCCATGGACAGGGAGGACGCCGCCTCCATCCCCATCATCGCCATGACCGCCGACGCCTTCTCCGAAGACATCCGCCACTGCCTCGAGAGCGGCATGAACGCCCATATCGCCAAGCCCATAGATATGAAGGCGCTTCTCAGCCTCATTCAGCAGCACCTGTCCGCCCGCCGGGAACACGGCGGAAGTAAAAACGACGCCGCCCCCGCATGAAATCCGGAGACGGAAGAGCGGATATTGCCCCTGTTTGCAGCGGCAACAAAGACCCCTGCATCACCAGACGCCCCGCGGCCCATGGCAACGGGGCGTTTCTTCCGTAATCGGATGGATGCCCTCCCTCATGCGAATCCGGAGACGGCGGGCGCGTCGGAGACGGAAGAATTCCGGTTTCGGGGGATTATCAGGCAGGGAAACGCAGCCCGGGCCCGGAAGACCGCGCGTCTGCCCCGCAGGAACGCCTTTCGCTCCCTCCAGCTTTCTCCGCAGGAAAAGGCGTCGCCGCGGGAGTACAGAAAGGCCAAAACGAAAACGCAGCCCGGGCGCAGGGGCGTCAGGCGCAGAAAACTGCGCCGCAGACAATGGACCATCGGACACTGCGGAGCGTCCCCTCCCGCATGAAACGCAGTCCGGACCCGGAAGACCGCGCGTCTGCGCCCTGCGACGGCGAACGACCGCCTGCCCTCCCCGCGGCAAAGCCGCAGAAAAGACGACGCGGGGCACAGGAAGACGCGACGCGCTTAACAGGGACAGGGGGAACAGACCCGCCGGAAACTGTCCGGAGCGCGACCTGTTCCCCCTGTTTGCCGTACTGCTTCGTATCAGGCGTGGGCGGCGTGGAGTCCTTCAGGCGTTTCCAGAACCT
>CASFUJ010000102.1 GCA_949297645.1 uncultured Desulfovibrionaceae bacterium | reverse complement strand
TAAATATAATATGATGAATATAATATGTATCATGCAATGATATATATGCTTTTATAGTATTTGTTTTATCTCATTGTGTCGTTTGTGGAAAAAAGAGAGCCCCATGCTTCGGGGAACTCCGTGCAAGCCGTAAGGACGGAGGTGCAGGGGCGGGGCTTCATCAGACAGCTTTCTGCGGAAAGGGACGTGAACTGCCGGAGTATAAAAAAGCCCCGCTCGGGGAGCGGGGCCGGAAGGCGTCATGTTGTCTTCGCTACAGGCGGGAGCGGAAATCCTCGTAGCCGAACGTGCGCGTGACGCGACGCTGATCGGTTTCCGAATCCCAGATGGCGATGGAGGGCAGGCGCAGGCCGTTGAAGGTGTTGGTCTTGACCATGCTGTAGATGGCCATGTCCAGAAAGACCAGTTTGTCGCCGCTTTTCAGCGGCTCTTCGAAGGAATATTCGCCGATGACGTCGCCCGCGAGGCAGGACTTGCCCGCAAGACGGCAGGTGAAGGCCTTTTCTCCGGGCTCGCCCGCGCCGATGATGTTGGGGCGATAGGGCATTTCCAGAACGTCCGGCATATGGCAGGCGGCGGAGGCGTCGAGAATGGCCACGGGCATGTCGGCCTGCACCACGTCAAGCACGGTGGCGACAAGCACGCCCGCGTTGAGCGCCACGGCTTCCCCGGGCTCCAGATAGACCTGCACGCCGTAGGTATTCTTCACATGTTCGATGCAGCGGCACAGCAGCTTGATGTCGTAGTCGGCGCGGGTGATGTGGTGACCGCCGCCGAAGTTTATCCATTTCATGCGGGAGAAATACGCGCCGAAGTGCTTTTCCACGGCCTCCAGCGTACGGGCGAGGCTGTCGGCGTTCTGCTCGCAAAGCGTGTGGAAGTGCAGGCCGCTTATGCCGTCGAGAGCGTGCGGGTCGCGCTCCAGTTCGTCATGGAAGGCCGCGGGGCGTATGCCGAGCCGGGAGCCGGGGGAACAGGGGTCGTAGATGGGCACCGCGCCCTCGGAGTGCTCCGGGTTGAGACGGAGACCGCACTCGATGCTGATGCCGCGCTTCTCTTCGGCCTTTTTTATCATGGGAGCAAAACGCTTCCACTGGGCGAAGGAGTTGAACACGATGTGGTCGGCGTAGCGCAGTGTTTCGGAAAGTTCCTCCTCGCTCCACGCCGCGGCAAAGGCGTGCACTTCTCCGCAGAAGTCCTCTTTCGCCAGTCTGGCCTCGTCCGGAGAGCTGGCGCAGCAGCCGTACAGCGGGCCGCGCATGGCACGGGACAGCACGGGAAAGGTCATCCACTGAGAAAAGCACTTGAGCGCGAGCATGATTTTCGCCCCCGTGCGCTGCTGGATATCATCAAGCACGGCGGCGTTTTTTCTCAGAAGCGCAAGGTCGGTGACGAAGCAGGGCGAAGGCCAGGATTCGGGGCGGAGTTTGGCAAGGTATTCGTTCATGGCGTCGGGGAAAAGTCGTGCAGGGCGTTATCAGTAACGCTCCGGCATGTAGTGAGGGGGCAGGGTATTGACGGGCGCCTGCTGGTCCGATGCGTCGAGCAGCTCCTGCAGATGCTCTTCCATCCTGTTCAGGCGCTTTTCCAGCAAGTCCAGCTGCTTCTGCTGGCCGGTGAGGGCCTCGTTGAGTTTCGTGAGCAGCGTTTCCTGAAAATAGGCCAGCTCTTCCAGTCTGGCTATCTGTTCTTCGCTCGTCATGCCGAGCCTCCCGGAGGATGAGGGGAGCGGACGGGCCCGGCCCGCCGCTCCCCGGCATACATGGCTGCGCCTCTTCATGCCGTTCAGGCCCGGAAGAGGCGCGTAAAGGAGTGTTTTACAGAGAAGGTTCGGTCACCTTCCAGGGCAGGCCGTACTTTCCGAGCACGTCGAGGAAGGGATCGGGATCCATCTGCTCCATGTTCCACACGCCGGGTTTGTTCCATTTGCCGGTGACCATCATCATGGCGCCGACCATGGCGGGTACGCCGGTGGTGTAGGAAATGGCCTGAGAACCCAGTTCGCGGTAACATTCCTGATGGTCGCAGATGTTGTAGATGTAGTATGTGCGCTCCCTGCCGTCCTTCACGCCGCGCATGAGGCAGCCGATGCAGGTCTTGCCCACGGTGCGGGGGCCGAGGGACGCCGGGTCGGGCAGAAGTTTTGCCAGAAACTGCAGGGGCACGATGTCGTGACCCTGGAACTTCACCGGCTCGATGCCGATGAGGCCCACGTTCTTGAACACCTGAAGATGATTGAGATAGGCGTCTCCGAAGGTCATCCAGAAGCGGGCGCGGCGGATGCCTTTGAGGTTCTGCACCAGAGATTCCAGCTCCTCATGATACATGAGATAGCAGTTGCGCTTACCGATGCCTTCGGGGAAATCGAAGTTCATCTTCCAGGACAGGGGGTCGGTTTCCACCCATTCGCCGCGCTCCCAGTAACGGCCTCTGGCCGACACTTCGCGCAGGTTGATTTCCGGGTTGAAGTTGGTGGCGAAGGGCAGGCCGTGGTCGCCGGCGTTGGCGTCGATGATGTCCAGAACGTGGATTTCATCGAAGAGATGCTTCTGCGCGTAGGCGCAGAACACGTTGGTCACGCCGGGGTCGAAGCCGGAGCCGAGCAGAGCGCAGAGTCCGGCGTCCTTGAACTTCTGCTGATAGGCCCACTGCCACTTGTATTCGAAGTGCGCGTCGTTCGGCGGTTCGTAGTTGGCGGTGTCGAGGTAGTTCACGCCGGCCTCGAGGCAGGCGTCCATGATGTGCAGATCCTGATAGGGCAGGGCGATGTTCATGACGAGGTCAGGCTGCACGCGGCGGATGAGCGCCACAAGTTCGGGCACGTTGTCGGCATCGACCTGCGCGGTTTCAATGTCGCGGCCGTAGCGTTCCTTCACGCTCGCGGCGATGGCGTCGCATCTGGCCTTTGTCCGGCTGGCCAGCACGATGTCGGTAAAAACTTCAGCGGCCTGCGCGCATTTGTGCGTGGCGACGGAACTGACGCCGCCGGCACCGATAATCAGCACCTTTGCCATGTTCTTGCTCCTTGCTGCATGAAGGTTCAGAGGCGAAAAGAGAACGCTCTTTGAAACCTTATTGAAAAAGGGGAGAACGAGGTTCTCGATCAGGGGTCGAAGGAAGATTCGGAAGCGCCGGAGCGCTTCCGACGTGCTATCGTTCAAAGTAGGTGTAACCGCGCAGTCCGTCCTCAAAGGCCTGCATGAGCTGGTAGCGCTGCGCGGGGGTGATGCGGTTCTCGCGCACGGCCCGTTCGGCGGACTTGCGTATGCCGACGAGCACGCGGTGCGGGTCGTATTCCACATAGGCGAGGATGTCGGACACCGAGTCGCCGTCGATTTCACGCACGAAGTCGTAGCTGCCGTCTTCCTGAATGCGCACGGAAACCACGTTGGTGTCGCCGAGCAGGTTGTGCAGATCGCCCAGCGTTTCCTGATAGGCGCCTACGAGGAAGGTGCCGAGATAGTATTCCTCGCCTTCCCTGAGCGAGTGAAGCTCCAGCGTGGTCTTGAGCCCCTGCGGGTCGATGAAGTGGGAAATGCGGCCGTCGCTGTCGCAGGTGAGGTCGGAAAGAATGCCCTGACGTTCGGGAAATTCGCCCAGACGGTGTATGGGCATGACCGGGAAGAGCTGATCGATGGCCCAGCTGTCGGGCAGCGACTGGAACACGCTGAAGTTGCAGTAGTAGATGTCCGCCAGCATGGAGTCGATTTCGTTCAGCTCCTTGGGGATGTACTTCACGCGGGTCTTCTCTTCGGAGAGCACGCGCATGATGGCCCAGAAGAAGCGTTCGGCCAGCGTCCGCTGACGCAGGGTGACGCGGCCGGTGATGAAGAGCTGGCGCATTTCATCATAATAGTAGATGGCGTCGTTGTAGGCTTCCTGAAGGTTGCGCGGATTGATGTTCTGCAGCGTTTCCCGCAGGTTGCGTACGGGTTCGGGCGCATCTTCCGGCAGCTCGTCCGGCAGGCTGCCCACCTCGATGAGGCTTACGTCCAGCACGTTGAAGAGCAGGATGGAGTAATACGCCACCGTGGCCCGTCCCGATTCCGTGACAATGTGCGGGTGGGGAATGTCCTGCGGGTCCAGAATGGTCATGACGGCTTCCACAACGTCGGTGCAGTATTCCAGCATGGTGTAGTTGCGGGAGCTGACGTAGTTGGTGTGCGAGCCGTCGTAGTCCACGGCGAGGCCGCCGCCGAGGTCGAGGTAGCCCATGGCCGCGCCTTCCTGCACGAGACTGGCGTAGATGCGCGTGGCCTCCATGACGGCTGCGCGGATGTCGCGGATGTTCGGCACCTGCGAGCCCAGGTGATAGTGCATGAGCTTCAGGGTATCGAGCATGTCATGTTCTTTAAGGATGTCCACCACGTCCACAATCTGCGCGGAGGTGAGACCGAAGGCGGAGCGTTCGCCGCCGGACTCCGACCAGTGTCCGCTGGCCTTGGTGCTGAGCTTTACGCGCACGCCGATTTGCGGGCGTATGTTCATGCGCCGCGCTTCCTCGAGAATGACCTCGAGTTCTCCCGGCATTTCCAGCACGAAGATGACGTTGAAGCCCATGCTGAGCGCATGCAGTCCGAGGCCGATGAATTCTTCGTCCTTGTAGCCGTTGCAGATGAGGCAGGCCTCGCGGCTCTTGAGCTGACTGATGGCCGCGATGAGTTCCGCCTTGGACCCCACTTCCAGTCCGTGATGGTAGGCCGCGCCGTACTGGGCGATTTTTTCCACCACCTGCTGCTGCTGGTTCACCTTGATGGGGAACACGCCGCGGTAGTCTCCCTTGTAGCCGAGCTCGCTGATGGCGGAGCGAAACGTCTGGTGCAGAAGGGAAATCTGGGAATCGAGGATGTTTTCAATGCGGAGCAGCACGGGCAGGTCATAACCGCGCGCCTTGAGTTCGTGGATGATTTCCAGCACGCTGACTTCCGGCCCGCCTTCGCGGCCGAAGGGGCGGATGACGACCTCGCCCTTGTCGGAAACATCGAAATATCCCGAGCTCCAGTTGCGGATGCCGTACAGATCGACGGAATCCTCTACAGTCCACTTCTGCATAGATTTCTTTCTGGCCAACGAACCTGACTCCTTATGGGGAAAGGGAAGGAAAGAGGGAACGGCCCGGGTTGCCCTTTTGTGTGCTCAGGGGCATGATGAGAGCCGGGTACTTCTTCCTTAGAGAGTGCTCCCCCCCCTTGTCAAGGGCTATCCGCGGAAGGGGGCTGTTTGTAACGGGATTGTCATATGAGCGGCATGTTTTCCCGCCGTTTCGGGAGATGCGGCGCAGACTTGCGGCCTTGCGCCGCCTTGCGGTGCGAGGCTTTCCGGCGCACGAAGGCGTGGCCCGGCCCCTGCCCGGTGACGGGCGCGGCGTACACCCTGTGGGCCGCGGGCACATCATAATTAAGGAGGCGCGACCTTGTCCGGCCATCGCCGTTGGATCATGCACATGGATATGGACGCCTTCTTCGCATCCATAGAGCAGCTCGACGACCCTTCTCTGCGCGGGCGGCCCGTGGTGGTGGGCGGCGAGCATCGCGGCGTGGTGAGTACCTGTTCCTACGAGGCGCGCCGCTACGGCATACGTTCGGCCATGCCCGTCTCCGAGGCAAGAAGGCGCTGCCCGCACGCCGTGTATCTGCGGCCGAGAATGCGTCGCTATGCCGAAGTATCCGCTCTGGTGCGCGAGACCCTCGCACAGTTTTCGCCGAAGGTGGAGATGGCTTCCGTGGACGAGGCCTATCTCGACGCCACGGGGCTGGAGCGTCTGTTCGGCCCGGTGGAAGAGATGGGGCGGAGTCTCAAGCGTGCGGTACGGGAGGCAACAGGAGGCCTGACCTGTTCCGTGGGCATCGCACCGGTGAAGTTTCTGGCGAAAATCGCATCGGAGCAGAAGAAGCCGGACGGGCTTTTTCTTCTGACGTCTGAGGATATGCCCGCCTTTCTGGAGACGCTTGCCGTGACGGCCGTGCCCGGCGTGGGACGGCATTTTTCCGCGGAGCTGGCCCGCATGGGCGTGAGGACCTGCGGCGATGTGGCGCGCTACGGCGAGGAGTTCTGGCATCGCCGTTACGGCAAGGCCGGGGCCGTGCTGTGGGCCAGAGCCCGCGGGGACGACCCCCGGGAAGTGGTGCCATGGACGCCGCCGAAGTCGGAAAGCGCGGAAGTGACGCTTGATGAGGATACGCTGGACAAGGAGCTTCTGCGCACCTGGCTTCTGCGTCATGCCGAAAGGGTGGGCGCTTCTCTGCGCCGTCAGGGACTGGCCGGGCGGACGGTGACGCTCAAAATCAAGTACGCCGATTTTCATCAGATTACGCGGCACACGGAAAGCATCTATGAGACGGCCTGCCGTATTCTTGATGCCTTGGAACTCGAAGGCCGCGTGCGTCTGGTGGGCGTGGGTGTGTCCGGTTTTGAGGCGGGGTCCCCGGTGCAGCTTTCTCTCATGCAGGAAAAGGCCGCATCTGAAGAGGCGGAACGGAAGAGAGGCCGGCTGGATTCGGCCGTGGACGCCCTTCGCTCCCGCTACGGCGGCAATGCGGTGATGCGAGGCAGGCTGTTTGAGAAAAAAAGCGAGGAAGACAGGGCCAGGGCCGAGGCTCAGGCCGACAGGGAGGAGGGGCGCAGACTGCGGGAGAAGGCCGGACGCCGTCCGTCATGAAGAATGGGCGCGGCTTTTTGCGTTGCGGCGTGCCGGAAATGTTCCCCGTTCGGTGGTGAACCGGGGCGTCCTTTTTTATGGAAAGGGCGCAGGTCGAAGGGCAGCGTGCAAACATTAACATGTGTCGCCGGGCAGCTTTGGGGAAAAGCAGCCCGGCGTCAGTCATTTTCTCACAGTCGCAATGCGGCGGAAGGGGCGTCCTCTTTATGGCAGGAGAACATGGAGGTGCGCTTCTTCCGCCGTTTTTTGTCTGAAGGAGAGCGGCAAAGAACGTAT
>CASFUJ010000101.1 GCA_949297645.1 uncultured Desulfovibrionaceae bacterium | reverse complement strand
TTCTGGCTCAGCATCGTCATGTGCGGCTTCCGCCGTTCCATGGAAATTCTGCCCGCCATTCTTGTGGCAGGCGTCTGCTTCGCCGGGGCGCAGTTCATCTTCGCCAACTATCACGGCCCCACCCTGCCGGACATCATGTCGGCCATAGCCACCATCGTGGGCCTGCTCGTGCTGCTGCGCTTCTGGAAGCCCGCCTCCATTTTCCGCTTTGCGGAAGACCCGGCCGTAAGCACCGAAGGCCACGGCTATTCCGGCAAGGTCGTGTTGCGCGCATGGGGTCCCTACCTCATTCTGGCCGTCATGGTCTTCCTGTGGGGGCTGCCGCAGTTCAAGGCCGTGCTGAACAGCATTTCCGCGCCCAGCTTCGCCTGGCCGCTTCTGGACGGCATGGTGAACCGTGCGGCTCCCGTGGTGGCTTCTGAAGCGTCCTATGCGGCCGTCTTCACCTTCGGCTGGGTCTCCGCCGGCGGTACCGCCATCCTGCTTTCCGGTTTCATCGCCGTACCGCTCATGCCCGGCTACTCCTACGGCAAGGCCATAAAGTGCTTCTTCACCACGCTGCATCAGCTGCGTTTCCCCATTCTCACCATCGCCAGCGTGCTCGGTCTGGCCTTCCTCATGAACTATGCGGGCATGAGCTCCACGCTGGGTCTTGCCTTCACCAAGTCCGGCAGCTTCTTCCCCTTCTTTGCTCCGCTCATCGGCTGGCTCGGTGTGTTCCTCACCGGCTCCGATACCTCTTCCAACGCGCTTTTCTGCGGCATGCAGCACACCACCGCCACCGCCGTCGGTATCCCGCCCGAACTGGCCGTTGCCTCCAATGCGGTGGGCGGCGTGACCGGCAAGATGATTTCTCCCCAGTCCATCAGCGTGGCTACTTCCGCCACCAATATGGTCGGACAGGAGGGTAATCTTTTCCGCTTCGCGCTTGGGCACAGTATCGCGCTTACGCTTATTCTCTGTGTGCTGGCCTACTGTCAGGCCGGTTTCCTGAGCTGGATGCTTCCGTAAGAAGGAAGACGGGAAATGCATGGAGCATCTCCATGCAGGCCAGAGCGGGAATCGTTCCGGGGGGTTGGAGCGGTTCCCGCTCCTTTTATGTCTTCAGATGCCCGATGCGGCGGGAGCGACGGAAACGGAGCTTGATTTGCAGAGCGTTGAACAAAGCGTTTTGCAGATCACGGTGTCGGCCCACTCTCTTGCTTCCCGGGCGGGGTGCGGCTATACTGCCCCTCGTATTTTTTCACCATAACGGGGCTGGATATGGAATTTACGGAAAAGGAACAGGCCATCCTTCGCATCGTACAGAAGAATATTCCGGATTCTCTTACTCCCTATGCGGACATCGCCGCCGCCACGGGAACCACGGAAGAGGAGGTGCTGGCTCTTCTTTTGCGGATGAAAGAATCGGGAGCCATCCGTCGTTTCGGCGCGAGCATCAAGCACCAGCGTACCGGCTGGACACATAATGCCATGGTGGCGTGGGTGGTTTCTCCGGATGATGTGGACGAGGTGGGCCGCCGTGCCGCCGAACACCCGCGCATATCGCACTGCTATTATCGTCCGAGTCCCTACCCGGCATGGCCCTATACGTTTTACACCATGATTCACGGTAAAAGCGAGCAGGACTGCCTTGACGTGGTGGAAGAGCTGCGCCGGACCACCTCTCTGGAAACGTGCGAGGTTCTGGAGAGTTTGAAAGAGCTGAAGAAAATTTCCATGACGTACTTTGCGGAGCCGTCCAAATAAGAGGAGTCAGATATGAATACCCAGCGTTCCCATGAGCTTTTTCTTCACGCCCAGAAGCTCATTCCCGGCGGCGTGAACAGCCCTGTGCGCGCCTGCCGCAACGTTCATGCCGACCCGCTGTTCATTGCCGAAGCCAGAGGTTCGCATCTGAGAACCGTCGATGGCGAGGATTTCATCGATTTCCTCGGTTCCTGGGGGCCCATGCTGGTGGGACATGCCAATCCCGGAGTGTCGGAAGCCATCTGTCGGGCGGCTCTGCGGGGAACAAGTTACGGCGCCCCCTGTGAGGACGAGGTCCGCCTCGCCGAGGAAGTGTGCGCGGCGCTGCCTTCCGTGGAAATGGTGCGCATGGTGAATTCCGGTACTGAGGCCACCATGAGCGCGCTGCGCCTTGCCCGCGGCGTGACGGGCCGGAACAAGATGATAAAGTTCATCGGCGGCTATCACGGTCATGGGGACGCCTTCCTTGCCAGCGCCGGTTCCGGCGTGGCCACATTTTCCATTCCCGGCACGCCCGGCGTGCCTGAAAGCACCGTGGCGGATACGCTGCTTGCGCCCTACAACGATCTCGAGGCCGTGAAGGCCCTGTTTGAGGCATGGCCCGACCAGATAGCGGCGCTGTTCGTGGAGCCTGTGGCGGGCAACATGGGACTCATGCTGCCTCAGCCCGGCTTTTTGAAGGGCCTGAGGGACCTGTGCACGAAATACGGCGCGCTTCTGGTGTTCGACGAAGTGATTACCGGATTCAGACTGTCCTACGCCGGCGCTCAGGGGCGTTTCGGCATCATGCCCGACCTTACCACCTTCGGAAAGATTATCGGCGGCGGACTGCCTGTGGGCGCTTACGGCGGCCGGGCCGACATCATGCGGCATATCGCTCCGGAAGGAGAGGTGTATCAGGCGGGAACCCTTTCGGGCAATCCGCTGGCCATGGCGGCGGGACTTGCCACTCTGCATATCCTGAAGGATGCCGACTATGCCGGACTGGAAGCGCGCGTTCATGCCTTTGTCATGGAGCTGGAGCAGATATTGAAGGAAAAGGGCGTTCCCGTTCAGATTCCGCATATCGCTTCTCTGTTCACCATATACTTCACGGAAGCGCCGCTTTTGGACTTTGCCAGCGTGCAGACCACCGATCAGAAGCTGTTCGAGAGCTTCTACAAGCAGATGCGCGAGCAGGGCATTTTCATGGCGCCTTCTGCCTTTGAGGCCAACATGCTGTCCTTCGCCCACAGCGACGACGATTTCGCCTGTGCGCTGGAGGCAGCCCGCCGGGTGAAGTTCTAGTCACTGTTTTCAGCATCGGCATAGGTTGAAAAGAAGATTGCCATTGAAAAAGAGAGCGGCGTTTTTGACGTTACTTTCAAGATGAGCCGCGTGATGATAATACCTCCGGTTGTTGTTCTTGCCGCGGTGGCGCTGGTTTTTGGAGGATACGCATGGCTTCGGAGCTGGGGTGTCCATCCGAAGAGAAGCCTTTTGATGCTGGCAGGAACATGGGTCGGTATAATTCTGTGGCTTCTTGCATGCTGGTGGAGGCAGAGATGTCCGTGGCCGTTATGGTAAGAAGTCCGAAACAGGAAGCATAAGAAAAAGCAGACTGTCCTTTGGGACAGTCTGCTTTTTCTGTCGGTCTCTGGAATCCGGAAAAGACTATCGGGTCTTTTTTTGGGAAGATTTGCGCTGGTCGGCTGCGGCCGATTTTTTTGCCGGGGTCTTGCTTTTCTTTTTCTGGGGAGCGGTATAGCTGGAAGATTTCTTCAGCTGCTCCGCCTGCTTTTTGGAAACGCCCAGCTCGGCGATGGCGGTGGTGCGCTTTTTGGCGACGGCGGAAAAGCCTGCGCTGAGAAGGCGTCTTGCTTCCGCGGAGCGTACGCTGGTATTGGGAGCGCCGAGAATGACGGCGATGAGCTTGTGCCCGTTTCTGCGTGCCGTGGCGATGATGTTGTAGCCTGCGGCCGTCACCCAGCCGGTCTTCAGGCCGTCGAGACCGCTGTAGGAACCTACCAGAGGATTGTGATTGGGCTCCGTATGACCGTTATGGGTGACGGAGCGTGCGAGATGGTAGCGCCGGACGATGGGATAGTGGGCCTGATAGGCTCTGGCAAGTTTGAGCATGTCGCGTGCCGTGGTGACCTGGCCTTTGGCGGGCAGACCGTGGACGTTGACGAAACGGGAATTCTTCATGCCGAGACGCCGTGCCAGCGCGTTCATGCGGGTGACGAAGGCGGAGGAGGATCCTGCCACATGTTCGGCGACGGCCACGCTGGCATCGTTGCCCGATGCCACGGCCATGCCGTAGAACAGCTTGTCGAGAGTGAGAACGTCCCCCTTCTTCAGCCCCAGGCGTGAACCTCCGGTGCGGGCCGCCGTGGCACTGACCTTCACCTTGTTGTTGTAATCCACCTTCTTGTCGCTGATGGCGTTCAGCGCAACGTACATGGACAGAACCTTGGTGAGGGAAGCGGGAGGAATGCGCATATCCGCCCGCTGCTCGTACAGGATGCGTCCGGTAGTCACGTCCATGAGAATGGCGCTTTTGGCGTTGATGGGACCGGCAAGGACGGGAAGGGCGTAAAGCAGACAGAAGAGAAGGGCGAGGAAGGCCGCGGGACGAAGGCGTGGAAAGAGGCGGGGGATGGGCATGGACGTTCCTGATTCAGGTCATGAAATTGCGCCTTCCAGACTGCGGCTTCCGGGGAAACGGAGATGGGCGGCACGGTTCCGGCAGACGTCCGGAAAAAGATGCATGAGCATCTTGTGAATTTTTTAGACAATTTTTTTCTCAGCGGCAAGCCCGCAGCAGGGGTTGAAACAATTAAATGCGCGGGGCCCGCTTTTCGGCGGGCCCCGGGATTACACCATGCGGCGCACGATGACGGCGGGCAGCCTGGGAACATAGGGGGAGTGTCCGGCGCAGGCGCGGCAGAGCGGCCCCGCAGCAAGCGGGTGGGGCTCGCCGCAGGCGATACAGGCGGTCATGGCTTCCTGCGAAGGCTCCTGAAGGAAGACGGCTTTCATCAGCACGGGAGATGCGGAAAGGATGGAAATTCCTGCCTTGCGTATCTCGCGTTCCAGACGCACGAGAGATTTTTCATCGCTGCTCTCTCTGCCGAGGGCCCAGCGCCTGATATGGGGCCAGCCTTCGGTACCGGCAAGGTCGAGAGAAACGCGCACGCCTCTGCCGTCGAACTGCCGATAAAGCGTGAGAGCGAAGCGGCCGAGATCGAGAACATGCAGTCGTCCGTTGCCCGTGGTGCAGGGAGTGAGAAGCTGGACGGCGTCGGGCAGGTCGCGGGTCGTCTCGCACAGGGCGTGATAATGGCGCACGCGTCCCAGGGAATGAAGCGCAAGTTCCACCATGGATGCGCCTATCATCAGTCCCGGAGAAGCGCAGCCGTGGAAGGCGCGGGCCTTTTCAATGAAGTCGTCGTAGGAGAAGAAGGATGTCATGGGAGATACGCTCACTGTGAAGGTTGGGCCGGACGAAATGAGCCGGACCTTTCTTCCGTAGTAAAACGTAAGTCCCCGGTTGTGTATGATAAAAGGCAGAAAAAAAGACCGTGTTCCCTTCAGGCTAACACGGTCTTTTCTCTCGTTGGAGAGGGAATTATTCCATGCCCATGGCTTTCTTGACCTTGTCGAAGATGCCGGACTTGCTCTGTTCTTCGGAAAGTTTTTCAAATTCCCTGAGCAGCTTTTCCTGCTCGGAAGTGAGCTTGGTGGGCGTCTTCACCACGATGCGGATGAGCAGATCGCCGGTACGCTTTTCTCCGGGATACTTGAGGCCCTTGCCGCGAATCTGGAAGACCTTGCCGTTCTGGGTTCCCTTGGGAATGTCGAGGTCAAGGGTTTCGCCCTCGTTGATGCTGGGAATCTGGATGCGCGTGCCCAGCGCAGCCTGCGGGAAGGTGATGGTGGCGGTGTAGATGAGGTTCTGCTCGTCGCGGTCGAAGACGTCGTCCTCTTCCACATGGAGCACCACATAAAGGTCGCCGGGAGGGCCGCCGTGCACGCCCATTTCGCCTTCTCCGCGCAGACGCAGACGCGCCCCGTCATAGACGCCCGCAGGAATGCGTACGGAAAGTTCCCGCATGGTTTCCACAATCCCTTCCCCCTTGCACTTGGGGCAGGGCTTGGGAATGGTGAAGCCGCGGCCGTGGCAGGATGGGCAGGGCTGAACGAACTGCATGAAGCCCTGGCGGATGGCCACCTGACCGCTGCCGCCGCATTTTTTGCAGGTTTCCCGGGAAGAGCCCTTGGCCGCGCCGGAGCCGCTGCATTCGGGGCAGGTGACGTGGCGGGGAATCTTGATGTTCTTTTCGATGCCCCTGGCGGCTTCGCGGAAGGAGATGGTCATGTTGTAGCGCAGATCATCGCCCTGCTGGGGACGAGGCCCGCGGGCGCGGCCGCCGCTGAAACCGAAGATGTCGCCGAAGATGTCGCCGAACTGGGCAAAGATATCCTCAGCGCTGTTGAAGCCTGCGCCGCCCATACCGGGATCGGCGGTACCGAAGCGGTCGTAGTTGGCACGGCGTTCGGGATTGCGGAGCACATCGTAGGCTTCGGCAGCTTCCTTGAATTTCTGTTCCGCCTCGGGATTGTTCGGATTGTGGTCGGGATG
>CASFUJ010000100.1 GCA_949297645.1 uncultured Desulfovibrionaceae bacterium | reverse complement strand
CGGAACTTTCCGGCCATGACAGTCTCAATATATACTGAAGGGGAAATACCTGCGCGAGATGCGACTGTATTCGCTGCTGAGCTTTATGTCGTTGAGGAACGTATTAATCTCTTTCAGGAGCTGAACATCGTCTTTTCGCACGCCGATGCACGCATTGTTCGTCGGGCTGTCGATATCCAGAGGCAGCGCCTGCATGGTGTAGGCCGCGCCTTCTCTGCTCAGAAGAAAGTCGTACGCCGCAAGTCCGTCGATGATGACGACATCCAGTGTCCCCGCCTTCAGCGCATCAATCATGCTCTGATGGTCCGGATAGTCATAGAGCGCGGCAACGTCTTTCCACAGGGTTTCGGCAAGCATCTGCTGCGCGGTACCGCTCTGCGTGCCGAGCCTTTTTCCCTGCATCCATGCCTTCGTCACAGGCTCGCTGCCTGCGGTAATGTATATGGAACGGGAATGGTAGTAGCTGTCGCTGAAATTCATGTACTCAAGCCTGTCGTCCTTCACCGCCAGACCGGCCACGATGATGTCCAGCCGTCCCTGCTTCATCGCCTCCAGAAGGTCCTCAAAGGTCATGGGGAGAATGACGCATACCCGCTTCAGGTCCCTGCACAGGGCGTTGGCGATGTCGAAATCGAAGCCGGAAGAGTTCCCTTCTTCGTCCTGAAAGAAAAACGGAGGATAATCAAGCTCCACGCCCACCCGCAACGTCTTGCGCTCCACCGTTTCCGCCCCGGCCACGGCTATCCCCTGAAGAAAAAACACAAGGGACAGCAAGACTGCCGCGACAATACGACTCAAAAAAGCACGGCGAAACATGGTCTCCTCCACAGCCCGTCTTCCAAGTTCCCCGCAGGAAAAAATACCCCGGACGGCAGACTCCGATGCAGGCAACAAGCTCCCGGTACTTCCGGCATGTCATTCCCTTATCCTGTCACTCAACAATCATCAAGCCTTCTACAGAAAAAACAGGAAAAGCAGCCCCGGCACGTCCATTCCGATACCATCCTGAAATAAAAGGACAGACATTAGTCGGGCAATATCCTTACGACAGCACATATCACCATCGAATTCCATCATTTTCTTTCCATGACAGGAGAGGTATTACCCCATCTTCGGATGCCTGCATCTCCAACGCTTTTCTGTACAACAGAGAACGTCTGTACCCGCAAAGCCGCATCAAAAGGCTCTTTCGCCGGATTTTCTCCATGCCTGAATGACTTGTCAAGATGATTTGCATGCTGAAACATCGGCAGGAGGTCTCATGCGCGTCGCCCCATGGGCGTTCCCCTGTATATCGCCCGTTTCCCTCGTTCCGGCCGCCCGCGGAAACGACAGCGTGCGCCCGACCGCGCTTTCGTCCCGCAAAACGGCAGACAGGCCCGACGCAGGACGCTTTCCTTGCACAGCCCTTGCGCCCTTTCCGTTTTCGTCCGGCCCGGGGCCACGAGGAGAAAGCCTCCGCGCACGCAAGACCGCGTCGAAGTCGGCGAAACCCGCACGGAAAACAGCCGTCGCCGCCCTGCGCCTATTTGCCCTTCAGGCTCTTGGCATAGGCGTGTATGCCGTCGGCAAGCCCCTGCGCAAGGCGCTGCCTGTGCTTTGAACTTTTCAGTCTTGCCGCTTCCGCCTTGTTGGAACAATACCCGACTTCCACCAGCACGCTCGGCATGGAGGAGCCCACAAGGACGAAAAACGGCGCGCCCTTCACTCCGCCGTCGCGCGTGGAAGCGCCGTTTTTCTTCAGGCAGCTCAGGGTACTTTTCTGAATGTTCTGCGCCAGACGACGCGACTCGCTGGTACGCGCGCCCGTGAGAATCTCCGTCAGAATCTTGTCCATGTCGCCGAGGCGGCCGCTGTCGGCGTTTTCCACCATGGCCAGGCGGCTTGCCGAGCTTGAGCGCGCAAAGTCGAGAATGTAGGTTTCCAGCCCGCTGATGGAGGTGTTTTCCGCCGCGTTCACATGAATGGATACGAAAAGGTCGCCCTTGTTGCGTCGGCCGAACTGCACGCGTTCGGACAGGGATATGCCCTTGTTCCCCGTTCTGGTAAGATAGACCTTGTATCCCAGCTTGTTCAGGATGGTCTTGAGACGCTGGGCCACGTCGAGATTCACGTCCTTCTCCACCACGCCGTTGTGCATGGCGCCGGGGTCCTTGCCGCCGTGTCCGGGGTCGATGATGACGGTGCGCACCGAAAGCCCGAGCTGGGCGGCCAGCATGTGCGAGCCCGCGCCCGCCGGAGCCCGGATACCGTCGTCCTTGCCGGAACTCTGCGACTTCGCCGCGCTCTTGCCGTCCATTTTCGCCCGGTATTCGGCCGCAATCTTCGCATGGTCGGCGCGGGAATAACGGCGGGCGATGTGCTCAAGGTGCACGCGGGCCTTTTTCTGGTCGTTCAGAAGCTCGTTGTACACCACGGCCGCACGGTACAGCGCGTCGTCGGCAAGAGCGCTCGACGGATACTTCTTCGCCGCCTGCTCATATACGGAGGCCGCATTTCTCGCGTCCACCGCCGATTTCGTGACTCTGGCCTTCTCTTCCAGGGCCACGCCGCAGCGGAACAGTGCGGCCACGCGCAGATACCATGTGGGATTGTCGTCATAAACTTTGCGGAAGGCGTCCGCACAGGCCTGCCAGGAGTTCGGCCCGGGCTTTTCTCCCTTCAACCTCTCAAGCTGAGCCTTGGCCCTCTCGTAATCGGGAGGATTTGCGGCCGGAGCCTGCGCGGGCACGCAGAACAGAAGGCACAGAACAAGGCAGAGCAGTGTGAAAAGGCGACGTTTCTGGAACATGACGAAGGATACCGAAAATTTTTCCCATTGTTCAGCACACTCTCCCTTTCTGTCAATGGAAAAACAGCCTTTGTAACAAAAAGCTCTTCCGGGCCTTGTCCCGGCACGTCTCCAACTTCCTTTTTTCTCTGTATT
The DNA here is from genome assembly GCA_949297645.1 of uncultured Desulfovibrionaceae bacterium. Classification (GTDB taxonomy): domain Bacteria; phylum Desulfobacterota; class Desulfovibrionia; order Desulfovibrionales; family Desulfovibrionaceae; genus Mailhella. The sequence continues at coordinate 3,450 of CASFUJ010000100.1, read as the reverse complement.
TTACTAAATAAATATCTATTTAAATCATTTTACTTTAATTATTAGTTGACCTGTCCTGTCATTTGTGAAAAGATGAACCCAGTCCGTTTGCATGCACATGTAACCAGAAAGGAGAACAACATGCGCAAACTCGTCGCTTTTCTGGCCGGCGCCGCCCTTGTGGCGGGGCTGTCCGCCGCTCCGGCTCCGTCTCACGCCTATGAAGCCATCTGCGGACCTCTGGGCGTCCTTCATTATCAGAAGGAAAAATCCTACGGCGGCTATGTGCTCTACACCAACCATCTGGGCGGCACGAAAACCTATCTCATCGACCTTGAAGGCAACGTGGTGCATGAATGGAACCACGGTCGTCAGGCCTTCATGGCGGAACTGCTGCCCAACGGCAACCTGCTGCGCGCCGAACAGGGCCCCGGTTCGCCCGTGACCTTCGGCGGCTGGCACGGCACGCTGCGCGAATACGACTGGGACGGCAACGTGGTGTGGGAATACACCATCCGCGATGAGAACAAGGTAGCCCATCACGGCTTCGACCGCCTGCCCAACGGCAACACCGCCATTCTCGTCTGGGAAAAAATGAGCTGGGACGACATGATTGCCAAGGGACGCGACCCCAAGGACCCCACCATTTATAAGGACGGCTTCAAGTATCCCGACGGCAAGGTTCTCGAAGGCGTATGGCCCGACGCCATCATCGAAGTGGACAAGAGCGGCAAAATCGTCTGGGAATTCCATGTGAAGGACAACATCGGCACGGGCAAGGACCAGTGGGACCCCAACTATCATCTGCCCTTCGGCTACATGCCCGCCTACTTTGCCGGTCCTGACTGGACGCACTGGAACTCCGTACGCTACAACCCCAAGACCGATCAGTACCTCGTGAACTCCCGCGACTGGGGCGAAATGTACATCATCGACCGCAAGACCAAGAAGATGGTCTGGCGCTGGGGCAATCCCTACGCCTACGGCGCGGGCACCAAGGAACAGGGCTACGCCCGCAACGGCGACCAGATTCTGTTCGGCTCCCACGACTGCAACTGGCTGCCCAACGGCAACCTGAGCATCTTCGACAACGGCACCATGCGCCCCAGCGGCAACCACAGCGCCGCCTATGAAATAGAACGCGACGGCACCTTCAACGGCGGCAAGATCGTGTGGTCGTTCAAGACCCAGGATCCCAACAGCTTCTATTCCGACTACCAGAGCGCCGCGCAGAAGCTGCCCAACGGCAACTGGCAGATCACGGCCACCAACAACGGCCATGTTTTCGAAGTCACGCCTGAAGGCGAAGTGGTCTGGGAATTTCTGAATCCCATGTCCGGCGACGAACCCTACTGTGTGAAGAAGGACAACAATCCCTGGACGCAGATTCACCGCGCCTTCCGCTACGCGGCCGACTCCCCGCAGCTCAAGGGCCGCAAGCTTACGCCCCTCCGCAAGCTCGCGCCTTCCTGCCCCGACTGGAAGACTCTGCTCGACTTCAAGCCTTCGCCCAACGGCGGCAAGGCTCCCAAGGTGGAAAACGCCCCGACCTCCGACCAGAAGGGCTATGACTACAGTCAGGCCGCCAAGTAAGCGTCCCCCTGCATGACGGGACGGCAGGCATGCGTCCCGTACGGGCCGCTCCCAACGGAGCGGCCCTCTTTTTTCTCCGTGAACGGACGCTTCTGCGAAAAAAGCAAGACTGTCCGGACGGCCGGAAATCCCTTCCGGCAGAGCAAAGCGCGCCGCCCTTCGCAGGAAAGCGCCGAAAGCGACCTTTCCGCACCGCAAACGGACGCTTCGGGAACGCCCTGCTTCAGACCGCCTGCAAGAACATGTCCGCACAGCGAACCGGACGCGCGCCGCCCTTCGCAGGGGAGAGCGAATATGTCTTCCGCCGCACCAGCTTGCGGCGATGTCTGTTCCTATTCTGCCGAAAAAATTTTTCCATAACATTTCTGTTGACAGTCCCTGCCTTCTTGTATAAAAAACGTCTGTTCACGCCATGCGGGAGTAACTCAGTGGTAGAGTGCAACCTTGCCAAGGTTGAAGTCGCGGGTTCAAATCCCGTCTCCCGCTCCAATGACATATCAGGGCCCGTCGCATGACGGGCCTTTTTCGTTGGTTCCGACCGCAATATACGTCCTTTATGCAGAAAAGGCCCGCCTCTTTACCGGAAGCGGACCTTTTCGTTCATGTTACGCAACAGCGGTGCGACGCTCTGCCGTTCAGGCCTGCTTGTCCCTGTCGCATTCGGAGCGGAACGCGGCCTCCTCCTTTCTCACCAGCCGGAACAGCACGGGGCTGAGCAGCAGAATGGCGATGAGGTTGGGAATGGCCATGAGGGCGTTGCAGGTATCGGCCAGAAGCCAGACGAGGTCAAGCTTGATGAGAATGCCCACGGGTATGGCCAGACAGTAGATGATGCGGAAGGGAAACTGCGCCCTGTCGCCGAAGAAATAGATGGAACAGCGCTCGCCATAGACGCACCAGCTCATGGCAGTGGTGAAGGCGAACAGAGAAAGGCATATCGTGACCACAAGACCGCCCACGCCGGGCAGCACGCTTTCAAAGGCGGCGGAGGTCATGGCCGCGCCTTCCTGCGCGTTGCACCACTGCCCGGTAAGAAGAAGCGCGAACGCCGTGAGGCTGCACACCACGATGGTGTCGATGAAGGTGTCGAGCATGCCGATGGAGGCCTGCGTCATGGGGGAACGGGTGGAAGCGGCGGCATGGGCCATGGGCGCCGTGCCGAGACCGGCCTCGTTGGAGAAGATACCCCGGGCCATGCCCATGCGGATGGCCATCATCACCGAAGCGCCGGCCGCGCCGCCCTGCGCCGCCGTCGGCGTGAAGGCCTCGCGCAGAACCATGGCGAAAATGCCGGGCACCTCGCCGATGTGCATGACGATGACCACCAGAGCCATGGCTGCGTAGCACAGCGCCATGACGGGCACGATTCTGCCCGCCACGGCGGCGATACGCTTCACGCCGCCGAGAAGGACAAGACCGGAGAGCAGCAGAAGCACCGCGGCCGAAAGCTCGTGGGGAATTCTGAATTCGGCCTTGAGCACGGCGCCGATGGCGTTGCTCTGCACCATGGCGCCCGTGCCTATGCAGGCCACGATGCCGAACAGCGCAAAGGCGCTGCCGAGCCACATCCAGCGGCGGCCGAGGCCGTTCTTGATGAAGTACATGGCTCCGCCCACCCAGTTGCCCGCCGGGGTGCGCTCACGAAAATGCACCGCAAGCAGCACTTCGCTGAACTTGGTGGCCATACCCACAAGGGCCGTCATCCACATCCAGAACAGCGCTCCGGGACCGCCCATGTAGATGGCTGTGGCCACCCCCACGATGTTGCCGGTGCCGATGTCTCCGGCAAGCGCCGTCATCAGCGCGTTGAACGGGGAAATCTCGCCGTGCGCCGAATCCTGCCCGCGTCCGGCCCAGGCATGACGCATGCCTCTGGCG
>CASFUJ010000099.1 GCA_949297645.1 uncultured Desulfovibrionaceae bacterium | reverse complement strand
TGTTCATGAGAAAGATAAAAAAGTTCCTTCATGGCATCCTCCCTATGCCGATAATAAGAACTTCTTATCCTTTTGGCAATTAATGAGTCCTGAGCCTAGAATACCGCCTGATCATGACTGCGAAGACGATAACGATTCATGGCCGTGCCTACGGTCCGGACGACCTTGCGCTTCTGCGCAGGCACGAAGAGCGCTTCATCCGTGAGGACCTCGCGGACTTTCTCACGGAATGGTATTCCGACGCTCCGGTCGTGGTTGTACACAGTTCCGGTTCGACGGGTACGCCCAAGACCATGCGCGTGGAAAAGCGCCGCATGACGGCAAGCGCCCGCATGACCTGTTCCTTTCTCGGCTTGAAGTCCGGGGATACGGCTATGCTGTGCATGCCTCTCCGATACATCGGCGCCAGGATGATGGTCGTACGGGCTCTGGAATTCGGGCTTGACCTCTGGTGCGCGGAGCCTTCCGGGCACGCCCTGCGCGGTCTCGGGAAAGCGCCGACCTTTCTGGCCATGACGCCGGCGCAGGTGTCTTCCACCCTGCAGGACGCCGAAGAGGCGGAGACGCTGCGGCAGACGGAACATCTCATTATCGGCGGCAGCGCCGTACCCCCTTCACTCGCCGGTCTTCTGAAATTGTTTCCTCATGCCGTCTGGTCCACCTACGGCATGACGGAAACGCTGTCTCATATTGCCCTGCGCCGCCTCAGCGGCAGAGAGGCGTCGGACTGGTATTCGCCTTTTGCGCAGGTCTCTTTGCGCCTGACGGAGGAGGGCGCGCTGGCCATCACGGCTCCCGATATCTGTGTCGGGGAAGTCGTCACCAACGACCTCGCGGAGTTCGATGGACAAGGGCGTTTCCGGATTCTCGGTCGCCGGGACAACGTCATCAACTGCGGCGGCATAAAATGGCAGATTGAAGCTCTGGAGCAGCAGCTTTTTCCCGTGATGCCGTGTGCGTTCCAGATTGTGCCCGCTCCGGATGCCCGTTTCGGCGAGGTCGTCGCCATGCTGGTGGAAGAGGAAAGGGAGGACTGGAGCTCCTTCGTGTCGTTGCTGCACCCGTACTCGCGGCCCAAACATGTGTTCACCGTACCGAAGCTGCCCCGCACGGGCTCGGACAAACCCGACAGGGCGAAGGCGCGGATTCTGGTACGCCGCCTGATGGAAGACTCCCATGCCTGATATCCTCCGCAACACTCATGATGACGGCCCCCTTCCGTGGAGCGCCTATGCCGCGCTGGTGCTCACCGTGCTTTTCTTTTCCGGCGTCTTTTCCGACGAACAGGGCGTGCTGGGCTTTTTTGACTTCACGGTACTGAGCGGCTCCTTCGGCACCATTGCGGAAGAGTTCACCTTCGTGGGCAAGGGCGGCTCCGGAGCCCGGTACGGTTTTCTGTATGCCCTGTCGCTGGTGCCCGGTATCATGCTGGCTCTGGGCGTTGTGGAGGTGGCGGAGCGCATGCAGGCGCTGCGTGCGGCCCAGCGGCTGCTGACGCCGTTCATGAACCCGCTGCTGGGACTGCCCGGTGCGGCGGGACTTGCGCTTATTTCCAGTCTGCAAAGCTCCGATGCGGGGGCGGCGATGACCCGTTCTCTGCATGAAAAGGGACTCATAAGTCTGAAGGAAAAGATTGTCTTTACGGCCTTTCAGTTCTCTTCGGCTTCTTCCGTCACGGTCTATCTGAGCATGGGCGTCGTGCTGTTTCCTTTCCTCTCCGTACCGTATCTGCTTCCTTTGGGCGTGATGCTGTTCTATAAGGTACTGGGGACGAACCTCATGCGTATCTATTTGAGAATAATGGAAAAAAGAGGAATCAACATTGCAGAGTGACCTGTACGGCGCCTTTGTGGAAGGCTGCGTCAAAGGATGGAAGGTCGCCACGCAGAACATGCTTCCCAACGTGGTTCTGGCCTTTGTGTTCATCAGGGCGCTGCAGATAAGCGGGCTTCTGGAGAGCATGGGCGCCGTATGCTCGCCCGTCATGAATCTTTTCGGGCTGCCGGGAGAAGCCGTTACCGTGCTGATTTCCACATGGTTTTCGGCCGGAGGCGGCGTGGGCGCTGCGGCGGGACTCTACAGTCACGGTATTCTGAATACAACGCATATAAGCATCCTCATGCCGGGTATCTTTCTCATGGGCGCGCAGATTCAGTATGCCGGACGCATACTCGGTGTGGCCGGTATTCCTTCGCGATATTATCCTGTGCTGTGCGCCATCGGCATAGGGAACGCCGCCATGGCCATGCTGACCATGAAATACCTTTTTGTATGACGGCGAAGGCCGGAATCAGCTTTGTCAGGAAGCGCCCTCTGACGGTTTCGCGAAGGGGAGGCGTGTTTCTCACGTCGTGTCCTCGGAGCGCTCATATGAAAGGCGTGTTTTTTCATCAAAAAGGACATTTCAGTCCGGCTGAGGGAGGAACGCAATGCCTGGAGGAGACGGCGGAAGCGCTGCCGGGCAGGGCGCCGGAGCGATGGCGAAAAGGAGCGCGCAGAGCGCGGCAGGAGAGTTCCGGGTATTGCCGGAGAAGGGGCGGAGGTATTGCCGTGAGAGCGGCAATGCTCGGGAGAGAGGACGGCGCGCAGAGCGCGGATACAAAAAGGGAGAGGATTTCTCCTCTCCCCGGAACCGGTTCAAACCCGATGCGGGCTAAGCCCGCGGCGAATTAGAACTTGTAGGCGAAGCTGAGCATGGCGCTCCAGCCGTTTTCGCTCCAGTCGTCGCCGCCAGCCCACACGGCATGGTCGTCCTTGTCGTAGTCGGCAATGATGTAGGACAGTTCGAGGCAGGTGGTGAGGTTCTTGTAAATCTTGTAGGTGTTGATGAGGTTGAATTCCACAGCGGTATCAGACGTGGTCATGTACTCGTAGGGATTCGTGTTGGTCGCAAGAGAGCTGTCCTCGTTGGTACCCTTCCACAGAGTTACGGTGAACTTGTGGCTCAGGTCCTGCAGGAAGGACACGTCTTCGATACCGGCCTGCACGCCCCAGGTGCCGGCGATGTTGTGACGGGTGGTGGTGTCATACAGGCCGTATTCGCCGGCGCAGTAGGCGACGGTGGGATGGAAGCGGCCGGCGTTGGTGGGAATCCAGCCCTGACGGAGGTACTGAGCGTCACGGTCGTCACCGGAGCCGTACCAGGCGCCCAGGATGGGAGTGCCGTAGGCGGTCTTGTAGGAAGCCTTGGCCTGCACATACCAGCCGTCGCGGTCGTTCCAGTTGTGAGAAGACTTGGGATTTTTCTCAAGGTACGAGTCATAGTTCCCGGTCAGGGTGCCGAGACCGTCGTAGTTCACCACACCGTAGGCGCCGGAGAGCTTCAGCACGAAGGGGTCGAAGTAGGTCATGGTGGCGGTCACGCCGGCCCAGAAGGCGTTGCCGTCGGCAGAAGGCGTATTGTTCACCTTCTTGCCGTCCTTATCAAGGTAATAACCGGCGTAGGAAGCGTCAGTGGAGCCGGGGACGGAAGCACCGTCATCCAGAGCGGCGTACATCACATAGGGAGTGATGGAGAAGCCGTCGAACTTCATGGCGGCAGACACGGCGAAGAAGTCGGACTTATTGGACTGGTCGGTGTCGTTGCTGTTAACGCCTTCGTAGGCGCTGCGCAGCCAGAAGGCGTTGATATCGAGCCAGTCGGCCACGGGAGCGCTCAGAGAGATACCGTCACGGCCGCCCCACGTGGGCTGCATGATGGCGTTCTTGCCGAAGGCGTCGATGGGAAGGCCGGTGAGCTGCTTACCCATGCGAACCTTGACGTCCGTGCTGGGGATGATCCAGTCGATGTAGGCCTGACGGACGGCGACGTCGGAGTTGCGGCCGGTGACGTCGGTGCCCCAGTCGTAGCCGTTGTTGGCATCCTGCGCGATACCGGCCTGCAGCTGCACATAGCCGGACAGGTTTTCATTGGCGGTGAAGGTCATGCCGAGACGCAGACGCTGACCGGCATTGTCGAAGTTGGCGCCGGTGGCGACGCGTTCGCCGAGGCCGAAGGTGAACATGTATTCACCGTCCATCTTGACGTCAACGGCGGAAGCGGGAGCAGACGCGGCAAACACCATGCCGGCAGCCAGCAGAAGCGTAGTAAGCTTTTTCATGGTAGTCATTCCTTTGAAAAAAATGTGGTTGGTTAACACCGTATGGAAAATCCCTCTTTTTCCATGAGCGGAGCTTAGAATTAACTCGTAAAATAATCAATAAAAAAATGTTAACAAAATGATAATTTCAAGAAAAAAGTCAAAAATTTTTTATCACTCTTTCGTTAATTCTGCAGGTTGGAGGAAGAAAAAAAATACGCTCCCGCCGCGGTTCTCCCCTCTTCCTTTTTGCTGATTTTTACCTATCACATGGAATTATTTGATTTTAACATATTGGAAGAGTCTGCGCCCGCAAAGGAGCGGACGATAAAAAAGGGATTCCGCCCGGAGAAAGGCGCTGGAAGGAGCCTGTTTTCGCTGCGGCGCGCTTTTTCTCCGTCCGGGGAACGGGCTGTGGACGTTGAAATTTTTTGCAGCCCCACGGCGGGTCTGCGGGAGGGCAGGTCGCCGGACAGCGCGTCGGGGCTGTCCGCGGCAAAGGAAGCGTCTTCGTCCCGCGCGGCGGGAGATGTCCGCAGGGCCCGCACCCGGAGCGGCGGCCGGGAAACAGGACGCAGGCGAAGGCGTGGTCGTGCGGACCAGAATGCAGGCAAAGGCCCGCATGGCGGAAGCAGTCGGCGTTTTGCCGGGAGCCTGCGCGGCGGGCCCGTGCGTTTCTTTGCGGCGGATTTTCTCCGGCACGTTTCTGCGTTCCGCGAAAAGGCGTTCTTCCCGTGACGTTCTCTGCGGGCGGAAAAAGCGCTTTTTGCGCGCGGTTTTTTTAGAGCCGGGCGGGGGGACCGGGGAAGGAAGCGCGGGCAGGGAATGGTAAGCCTCCGCGCTCGCCCGGACATTCCGGTCCGGGCGTGCTCCTGTTTCCGTCGCCGTGCGCTTTCGGCAGGGAAAGCCCGGCCTGTTCTGTTTTCCCCGGTGCCTGCCGGGGAACTTCCGGGCTCCGTTTCGTGGAGAGAGAAATGCGCGCCTCATGTGGGCGGATGTCTTGTCTGCCGGGGCGGGCTTTCCGGAAGGCGGCTTCTTTTTAATGGTTAAGCGGCGCTTCCCGAAACGGAGCGCTTCGGCGCGAACTTTTCTTTTCCCTGTTTTTGCGGTAGCACAGGCGCGAACCGGAAAGGTTTCTGCGCCGTCCTCCATGGGGCTTTTTCCGTATCCCCTGCGCAAGGATTGGCCGTGATGTTGCAACTCCTCTCTTCAACAGAAAAGGGCCGCGCGGTGATGTCCCCGGGCGGCCGAGCACAGGATGGAAACATGAGTAAGGAATACGACCCGCGCATGCACACGGCAGAGCACGCCCTGAGCGGCGTGCTTATCCGCCGCTACGGCTGCCCCCGCTGCTTTTCCACGCACATCAACGCGAACAAGTCCAAGGTGGATTTTCATTTTCCGCACGATTTGACCGCCGAGGAGGTCGCTTCCATCACCGCCGAGGTGAACGAAGTGCTTGCCCGGGATTTGCCCGTCGTGGCGCGCGACATGCCCCGCGAGGAGGCCGCCCGCCGCTTCAACCTGTCCCGCCTGCCCGAAAGCGCGGGCGATACCCTGCGCATCGTCTTCATAGGCGACCCCGATTCTGCGGAAGGCTGCGTGGACAGCTGCCCCTGCATAGGCGAGCATGTGTCCCACACGGCGGAATGCGGCTCCTTCCGCTGGGTGTCCCACGAGTGGAAGCCCGATGACGGCGGCGTGCTGCGCATACGCTTCAAGCTGGACTGACGGGCGCGTTCCGGGGCGGCGCAAAGCGCGGGGACTCGGGCAGGCGGCGCGGTGTCGCCGTGTGGCCGGTTGAGCGTCCGCTTCGCCTGGGCGGGAACGGTTTTCCGTGGCCCGGAGAGCGCGTCCCGTGCGCGGCCTGCGTTGAGCGATACGGAAGAAGGATATCAGGCAGGGGGAACTTTCCTCAGGGAAGTTCCCTTTCTTTATGCCTGATTTCTGGATTCGCCCGCGCCAGAAGGAGGTGAACGGCGTTTTCAGGTGTTATAAAAATCAAATAATAATAGTATGTTATAAGAAAATAAGAAAAATTTTCAGGCAAAAGGAAAAAATTTTGAGATTTAAGTTGACAATGAAATTCGTTTTCATTAGTGTTCTTTTCAACGGGGATGCAAAAGAGCCGTAAGGCAAACGGGTATCCTTCGAGGCCGCTTTGAGGCGGCCGGAGAACACGGGCGATTCGCCCGGCCGCAGTGCGGTTTGTTCCTTGAAAAGTGAAGAGAGTTCGCGACGACCGATTCAGGACAAGGTATTGACCTCCCCCCCCAAAGGCCGTCTGACGACGGCTTGACCCGGCTTTTGCCGGAGGCGTCAGACGGCAGAATTTCCGCAAAGCTCTGCTTTGCACGATATTGGAATACGACCGGGTCGTGTTCCGTGCTGAGGTGCCAGCCTCAGTCTCCTGGTG
>CASFUJ010000098.1 GCA_949297645.1 uncultured Desulfovibrionaceae bacterium | reverse complement strand
AGGAAAAGACGACGGCTCCGGGTCTGTCTTCTTCCTTCATGTCCTGAACGGCCGCAAGAAGGGCCGTCATGCCGTGGGGGTTGTGCGCGCCGTCCAGCCACATGGCCGGATGCTTTTCTCCTGCGGGTACGAACTGCAGTCTGCCGGGGATGAAGGCCCGACGCAGACCGAGTTCGATGGTATGTCTGTCCGTTTTCCACTGATGACGGTGGCACAGCAGCACCCACGCCAGAACGGCCGTCTGGGCGTTCATGCGCTGGTGCGGTCCGGAAAGTCCGAGAAGGGCGTCTTCCGACAGGATGGAGCAGGTCTTCAACTCGTCCGACAGGCTTTCCCACAGGGCGCGCCCGGCCCTGCTGCCGTCGCATCCTTCCGGGGAGGGGCAGCAGCACAAGGGAATGCCCCGCGTTTCGGCCTTGGAGAAGAGGATGCTTTTCGCCTCTTCCTGCTGCGGGGCGCTGACGGCTACGGATACGCCGGGGCGCAGGGCGTCGGACTTGTCGTCGGCAATGGCGGAGAGCGTATCGCCGAGCACGTTCATATGGTCCATGCCCATAGGCACGAAGCATACCATGTCCACGGGCAGAGCCGTGGTGGCGTCGTAACGGCCGCCGAGTCCGGCCTCGAATATCATGAGGTCGCTTTCACTGGTCTGAAAGGCGGAGGCCGCCATGACGGTGAGCAGTTCGAAGTAGGTGAGTCCCTGTTCCGCCTGCACGGCGTCTCCTGCAAGCGCGGGCCAGACGCGGCGGGGCAGCAAGGTGTGATTGAGTTTGATGCGTTCTTCCGGCCAGACGAAGTGCGGCGAGGTGTACAGCCCCACGTTCAGGCCGTGGGCCATGGCGATGGACTGCAGAAATACCGAGGTCGAACCCTTGCCGTTGGTGCCCACCACCTGTACGGCCGGGCAGCGCAGGCGGTCGAGACCGAGGGCGTGCAGGGCGCGTTCCATGCGTCCGAGGCCCATATCCATATGAAAGAGACCCAGCGAATCCAGATGGCGGAGCACGTCCTCATAGGAGTGGAAGGGCGCGTTCTCGGGAAGGCGGCAGCATGCGGAAGTTTCAGACATGGGCGGCTTCTTTCTTGGCTTTGGCGGAGGCTCGCAGCCAGTCGTACCACGCGTCAAGGCCGGTATGGGTGCGGCAGGACACTTCCATGACGGCAAGCTCTGCGTTGGCGGCACGGGCGTGGGCAAAGGCCTTCTGGACGTCGAAGTCCACATAGGGAAGAAGGTCGGTCTTGTTGAGCAGCATGACTTTTGCCTTGTGGAAAAGGTAGGGATACTTCTGGGGCTTGTCGTCCCCTTCCGTCACGCTGAGCAGCGCCACCTTGGCGTCTTCCCCGCAGTCAAACTCCGTGGGACAGACAAGATTGCCCACGTTTTCGATGAACAGAATATCAAGATGTTCAAGGTCGATGGCCTGCAGAGCCTCGCTTATCATGCTGCTGTTGAGATGGCATCCGCCTTCCGTGTTTATCTGCACGGCCTGAGCGCCGGAAGCGGCCACACGGCGGGCGTCGTTGTCGGTCTGCAGGTCGCCTTCGATGACGGCCATGCGGAACTCTCCGGCGAGGTCGCTCAGCGTGCGTTCCAGAAGGGAAGTTTTGCCGGAACCGGGAGAGCTGATGAGGTTGAGCACGAGAATACCGCGGTTTGCGAAGTCGGCACGAAGGCGTGCGGCGATGCGGTCATTGGCTTCCAGTACGTTGCGGACAACGGGGATTTCCATGATGTGCCTCGGAGGTGTTATTGAAATGATATGAGTGCGGTATCATTCCGCTTCCAGGTGGTCGAGAAAAATGCCTTCTCCTCCCGTTATGCCGAAGGGGGCGGTTTCGCCGCAGAAAGGGCAGGGAAGGTACATGGCGTTTCTGTCTTCCGGGGTGAACTCGTTTCCACACAGGCGACAGCAGAGCCGCAGAGGTTCTTCCACCAGTTCCAGTTTCGCGCCTTCGTGGGGCGTGCCTGCCGTCATGGCGTCGAAAGCCATGCGCATGGCCTCGGGTTGTACCTGTGCCAGTACTCCGTGTCGTATGCGCAGAAGCGTAAGGCGCGAGGCGTTGTGCCTGGCCAGTTCTTCCTGCGCGATATCCATAACGCTTGCCATAAGAGAGAATTCATGCATGCAGATGGTCTATAGGAAAAAGGCCGGACCGTCCACCGTGGCAGAATTTTTCACATGGCCGCGCCGCTTGTCATTCCCTTGGAATCTCGGCTATAGAGGAACGAAATGCCGCTTCGAAATGTGAAGCATGAGAGGATGACATGAGCAGGACATTGCGTCTTTTCGCCTGTGCGGCCGCCATGTTCGTGGTGGCCGTCGGCGTCGCCGTCGTGCTGAAGGACGAACCGGGCTATGAGGCCGGACGTCTGGAAATATCGGGAAAAATCCAGGGACTCACGGAGTATCAGGAGAGCAGGGTCGAAGAGAAGGCCGAAACGTCGTCTGCGGAAACTCCGGTTGAGAGCCCTCCGGCTCGGCAGGTGGAAAAAACGGAAGGGAAAGCGGCTCTGCAGGCGGAACGGACTGGAGAGCAGTCTGCGGCGCCTTCGGAAGAGAAAGCACAGGTACGGTTCGCCGAAGATGCGGAAAAATCCGTGCCTTCCGGGCAGACGGCGTCGTCCGTCGAGGCGGCTGTGCAGCCGCATGCCGCGCTGTCTTCCATACCGGCGATGAGCATGCAGACCGCCGCCGGATTTTCTTCCCAAAATGAGCTAGACCTTCCGGTTTCGGCCGACGTCTTTCCTGCAACGTCGCCGCAGGCGGAACCTGCCGACGGCGTTGAAAAGACGACGCGGAGTCCCTGCACGGAGACTTCAGAGAATGCGGAACCTTCTTCTGTGGCGGCGAAGGAAAAGGCTGTGGACGTAAAAAAGACGTCCGCCCGTCCTGAGGCGGAATCCGCGACGGAAACGCCGCCCGCCCCTAAGCGGACGGTTGCCGGAAGAACGCCCTCCGGGGCGCAGGGGGACAGTCCCGTGAAGGAAGCGCTGGCGGAAGTCCGCTCTTCTGTGGAAGGGACTCCGGAGGCGGCCGTGGAGAAGTCTTCTGCGGTCTCTGCGGAAAAGCCTGCGCAGCGCTATGAGCGCGTCGTCACTTCCGCGAAGTTCTCCATGAAGGGCAGTCTCATCAAGCTGGTGCTTCAGGGCAATGCGCCCATGGTGGGACATTATTCCATTCTCGGCAATCCCGATCGTGTGGTTCTCGACCTTGCGGGTAACTGGGAAATCACCGTGCCGCGCGTGCCGAGCAACAGACTCATTCAGGCCGTGCGCGTCGGACAGCACGATGACAAGACGCGTATCGTGTTCGACATGAAGACCATGGGCCGTGTGGCGCTGGTTCCTCTGAACCGCAATTCGCTTGAACTGAGCATACAGTAGGGGACATTGTCATGAACGTGGAAGGCAGGCACTACCGTACCATATGGACGGAAGGCGGCGGAGACGACGAAACGCTTTACATTATAGACCAGACCGCGCTTCCGCATACCTTCAGAATTTTGCCTCTGCACAGTGTGGAGGATGTCTGCCGCGCCATCCGGGAGATGTGGGTTCGCGGCGCCGGACTTATCGGCGCCACAGCGGCCTGGGGCGTGTGGGTGGCGGCGCGCACGGCTCCGGAGCAGGGATTTTCAGAATTCATGACGCAGAGCATGGAAAAACTCCGTGTCACGCGGCCTACGGCCAGCAATCTTGTCTGGGCGCTGGAACGACAGAAGAAGGCCATGGCCGGACTGTCGGGAAAGGAGGCGGAACGCGCCGCCCATGCGGAAGCCGCGGCCATCACCGATGAAGACGCACAGTTCTGCCGCCGCATAGGCGTGCACGGTCTGGGACTTATTCAGAAGCTGCACGAACGCCATCCGGAGCGTCCCGTCAATATTCTCACGCATTGCAACGCCGGATGGCTGGCCTTCGTGGATTACGGTTCCGCGCTTTCTCCCGTCTATGCCGCCTTCGACGCGGGCATTCCCGTGCATGTATGGGTGGATGAAACAAGACCGCGCAATCAGGGCGCTTCCCTGACTGCGTGGGAACTTTGCAGGCACGGCGTGCCGCATGACCTTATTGCCGACAATGTGGGCGGACACCTCATGCAGCACGGCATGGTGGACATGGTCATTACCGGCGCCGACCGCGTGACGCGCTGCGGCGATGCGGCCAACAAGATAGGCACCTATCTGAAGGCTCTTGCCGCTGCCGACAACAACGTGCCGTTTTATATTGCACTTCCGTCCTCTACATTTGATTTTTCCCTGTGCGACGGCGTGCGGGACATTCCCATTGAAGAGAGAAACGCCGACGAGGTGCGCGTGATGTCCGGTCTGTCGGAGCGCGGCGAGGTGGAGCGTGTGTGCATCTGTCCGCCTGAGACACCTGCCCGGAACTGGGCTTTCGATGTCACGCCGGCCCGGCTCATCACAGGGCTTATCACTGAAAGAGGCGTATGCGAAGCTTCGGAAGAGGGCATACTGTCTCTGTATCCCGAGCAGCGCGGCATCTGAGGAGAGGAGTGTGGAAGAAGGATACGTCAAATACCGCTGTGTGCATGAACACGGGCCCGCACCGGAACACCCGGACTGGGAAGCTCTCAACGCCCTGCGTACCGACCTTGTGCGTGCGGGCCTTGTGGGCGTGCTGGACAACGGCGTCGGCTACGGGAACGTTTCCCTGCGGGCGGAGCATGGCTTCGTGGTCACGGCCACGGCTACGGGGCATATTCCCGTGCTGGGGCCGGAAGGCTACTGTCTTGTGACGAAGTGCGACATCGACGCCAATACCGTGTGGTCGTCGGGGCCCGCACAGGCCAGTTCCGAATCCATGACGCATGCGGCCGTGTATGAGGCCTCGCCCGTCACGAACTGCGTCATACACCTGCATCATGCCGGACTGTACGGACAGCTTCTGGAGGGAAAGGCGCCCGCCACCGCGCCGGAAGCGGCCTTCGGCACGCCCGCCATGGCGCACAGCGTGGCGGAACTTGTGAGGCGGCATCCGGCGGACGGCATCATCGTCATGACCGGCCACCAGGACGGATTCATCATGTATGCGCCCGATGTCGAGCATATGCGTGATTTGCTGTATATGCTCTCCCAAGGGTACATTCCCTGCTGACCATTTGAAAAGATGGAGAACGCTCCCGGAAAGTTTCCGGCGGCGGACCGTCCTTTTCCCTGTTTTCCGGTACGGGAAGGGGCTCCAGGGAGTTTTTTCAGCCTGTGAATACGGCGAACTCAGAAGCGCTGACCGTAACCTTTGTTTTCCGAATACTTCAGAACGGGACGAACCCATGCAGAAAAAAATAGGCATCATCGGCGGCAGCGGCCTCGACGACCCTTCGCTTTTTGAAGTTTCCCACGACAGTGCGGTAAGTACGCCCTACGGCGAGCCGTCCAGTACCCTGAGGGAAGGCCGTATAGGCGGCGTTCCCGTGGTGCTTATGGCCCGGCACGGACGCCAGCATACCATTCCCCCCACGCAGGTGAATTATCGGGCCAATATGTGGGCGCTGAAGGAAGCCGGTTGCACGCATGTGCTGGCGAGCACTGCGGTAGGGTCCCTTCGGGAGGAAATCGGGAGAGGGGACATGGTTATTCCGGATCAGTTCATAGACTTCACGCGACTGCGCAGGCTGAGCTACTTTGAAGCGTTCGCGCCGGGCGCGCCCATGCACACTGCCATGGCCGAACCCTTTGACGCAAGCCTGCGCGCTGCACTTGCCGCCGGGCTTGCCGCGCTGGGCTATCGTTTCCACAACGGCGGAACCGTCATCACCATTGAAGGACCGCGTTTTTCCACCCGGGCGGAATCCCGCATGTTCCGCAGCTGGGGGGCGGACATCATCAATATGAGCATAGCCACCGAGGCCATCATGGCCAATGAACTCGGCATACCCTATGCGGCCGTGGCCATGAGCACGGACTACGATTCCTGGAAGGAAGATGATACCGTCACCTGGGAGGCCATCCTCGCCGTAGCCCACGCCAATGCGGAAAAGGTGCTGGAACTGTTCCGGCATGTCATCCCGCAGATTGCCTGAACGGAGCGCCGGGGCAGGGGGGCGCTGCTTCGGTTGTTTGTGTGGGAGAGTGGAGGAAACTCCTCTTTCGGGATGTTAAAAAAAATCGTGCGCAGCAGACTTGTGTGGGAGGGGCTGTCGGGATAACGCCCCCCCCCGCAAGGAGAGCGGAACCGTCCGCAGCTTCGATTGCGGCGGAAGAGGACAGCGTTTTTCAGAAACTGAGAGAGAAAACGGGTACGATTCCAGGAATGGAGGTACCCGTTTTTTGCGGCTCCATGCTTTTGCCAGGGCGCCGTGCGGGGCCGAAACGCGCCCGCCGGAGGCGTGTTTGGGCGGCCGTGACGAGAAAGAACACGGATTTTCTTTGCGGCCCTGACGCGCATGAGACCGTGGAGCGAGCGGAAAAAGCGTGAAAACAAGCCCTGCTCCAGAGCTGACGGCAAACTTTTTTGAGATAAAAGATGAATATTATCAGTATATTGTTATGGTGTCTCGAAAAAACTTCGAGAAAAGAGGAAAAAAGTGTTTGACAGGACGGGGGAAA
>CASFUJ010000097.1 GCA_949297645.1 uncultured Desulfovibrionaceae bacterium | reverse complement strand
CACGGGCGGCATCATCATCGGCGCTCTTCCCGGTCTTTCGGCCACCATGGGCGTGGCCCTCATGGTGCCCGTCACCTTCTCCATGAACCCCATCAGCGGGCTCATCATGCTCGGCTCCATCTACATCGGAGCCATCTACGGCGGCGCAAACTCCGCCATTCTCATCCGCACCCCCGGCACACCTTCCTCGGTGGCCACCACCTTCGACGGCTGGCCGCTCTGTCAGTCCGGACGGGCCGACAGAGGTCTTTATACCTCGCTTCTGGCATCCGCCTTCGGCGGCATCGTCGGCACCATCTTCCTGCTCTTCATGGCCGCCCCGCTGGCCAGATTCGCGCTGAGCTTCGGCGGCCCGGAAAACTTCTGGCTGTGCATCTTCGGTCTGTCCACCATCGCCGTCATGAGCGCGGACAACATGGGCAAGGGGCTTGTCTCCGGCGCCATAGGCATCCTTTTTTCCACCGTGGGCATGGACCCCAACACCGGTATGGTGCGCTTCACCTTCGGCATCTATGAACTGGTGCAGGGCGTTTCCGTCATTCCCTGCATGATAGGCCTCTTCTCCATGTCGCAGGTGCTGGTGCTCGTAGGCAGCCGCCGTGAATATGTGGCCGAGTACCATCCGCACAAGGGCGCTTTCCGCGAAGTTCTCGGCTATCTCACCAGCCGCTGCAAAACCATTCTTGTCCGCTCCTCCATCATGGGCACGCTCATCGGCATGCTGCCCGGCGCGGGCGGTGAGATTGCCTCCATCATTTCCTACAACGAAAGCAAGCGCTGGTCCAAAACGCCGGAAATGTACGGCAAGGGCTGCATCGAAGGCGTGGCCGCCTCCGAAAGCTCCAACAACGCCGTCATCGGCGGCTCGCTCATCCCCATGCTTACTCTGGGCATTCCCGGCAGCGCCGTGGCCGCCGTCATTCTGGGCGCCCTGCTGGCCCACGGCATACAGCCCGGCTTCAAAATTTTCACCAACTCCGGCGAACTCGCCTATACCTTCATCTTCAGTCAGTTTGCAGGCAACCTGCTCATGATTCCCATCGGCTTCCTGCTGTGCTCCATCATGGCCAGACTGCTGAACATCAAGCTGACCTTCGTGGCCGTGGCCATCGTGGTGCTCTCCTACATAGGCGCCTACGCCATCGCCAACTCCTACATCGACTTGTGGATAGTGCTGGTCTTCGGATTCATCGGCTTCTTCGGCGGCCGCTGGGGTTGGGATACCGGCGCCATGGCGCTCGGCGTCATCCTCGGACCCATGATTGAGGAAAACCTCGGCAAGTGTGTGGACCTCAGCGTGGCCGCAAGCGGCGGACTCTTCCAGGTCATGACCGAAGGCAACGTCAACAAGGTGCTCATTGCCGCCCTCTGCCTTTCCCTGGCCACCCCCTTCCTGCTGAAGATGCGCAACAGGAAAAACGCGCAGAACGGAGAGAACCATGCTTAAATGTACCGCGGATATCGGCTCCGGTCTCGGCTTTCTCGCCATTGCGGCCGCCTTCTTCTTTCAGCATGACGAAAGCACCGGCGTAAGCCACGCCTTTCCCCTGCTGCTCATGGGCATCATCGCCTGGGGCGGAGTCTATTACCTCGGCAAGGGACTTCTGGAATACTGCAAGGAGTGTCCGCACGGCGAATGTCCGGAAGGCGAACACTGGGGCAACATCTTCTGGCTTTCCTTCATGGCGTTCGCCTACGCCGCCGCCATCCCCGTGCTCGGTTACTGGTGGTCCACCGGCATGTTCCTGGCCGTCACCTACATGGGCCTTGTCTTCAAAAACGGCAACCCTGTAAGAATGCTCATCAACGCCGTGCTCTTCGGCGGCGGCTTCAGCTTCCTCGTGTGGCTCGGCTTCGTGAAGCTCATGTCCGTACCCACGCCGGAAGGAGCGCTCTGGTAAGGGACAAAAAAACACAACATGTTCCGGTGGATATGCCGCCGGGCATGTTTTTACCCTTGCAAGTCTTATATAAGATATGATACATCTTACACAATTCTAACTTCTCCAAAGGAGGCACACGATGTCCGTACAGTTTTTGGTCCATCAGGATGGCGACAGCGTCGGCGTCATCACGGTAGAGGGGATCAAGGCCGGTCAGGAGCTGGAAGGCTGGGTCATGAAGGAAGACTATCTCATCAGGTTCACGGTGCTTGATGACATTCCCGTCGGCCACAAGGTAGCCCTCAAAGACCTGAACGTAGGCGATACCGTCATCAAATACGGTGTGGATATCGGCAAGGTCGTCGCTCCCATCAAGAAGGGCGAACATCTGCATGTCCATAACGTCAAGACCAAGAGGTGGTAATCATGGATCTCAAGAATACGAAAGTCATGGCATATCGCCGCGAAAACGGCCGTGTCGGCGTGCGCAGCCACGTCATCATCCTGCCTCTCGACGACCTTTCCAACGCCGCGTGCCTGGCTGTTGAAGCCGCCGTCAAGGGCACCATGGCCCTGCCTCATCACTACGGCCGCCTCCAGTTCGGTGCGGACCTCGAGCTGCATTTCCGCACCCTCATCGGTCTGGGCTGCAACCCCAACGTGGCCGGCGTCATCGTCATCGGCATCGAGCCTGAATGGACCAAAGTCATCACCGACGGCATAGCCAAGACCGGCAAGCCCGTGTACGGCTTCTCCATCGAGCAGCACGGCGACCACAACACCATCTGCGAAGCCTCCCGCAAGGCCAAGGAACTCGTCCAGTACGCCACCGAACAGCAGCGTGTGGAATGCTCCATCGACGAACTGTGGGTCTCCTGCAAGTGCGGCGAATCCGACACCACCTCCGGCATTGCGGCCAACCCCACCGTGGGCAACGCCTTCGACAAGCTGTATGAAAACGGCAACACCCTGTTCTTCGGCGAAACCTCCGAAATCACCGGCGGTGAACACCTCGTGGCCCAGCGCTGCCGCACGCCTGAAATTGCCAAGCAGTTCATGGACATCTGGAACGAGTACAACGATTTCATCATCGCCAACAAGACCAACGACCTGTCCGATTCCCAGCCCACCAAGGGCAACATTCTCGGCGGCCTGACCACCATCGAGGAAAAGGCTCTGGGCAACATTCAGAAAATCGGCAAGAAGTGCATGGTTGACGGCTGCCTCGACTACGCCGAAGCGCCCACCCATCCCGGCCTGTGGTTCATGAACTCCTCCTCCGCCGCGGCCGAAATGGTCACCCTGGTGGCCGCCGCCGGCGCCGTGGTCCACTTCTTCCCCACCGGTCAGGGCAACGTCATCGGCAACCCCATCGTGCCCGTCATCAAAATCTCCGCCAACCCCCGCACCGTCCGCACCATGAGCGAACACATCGACGTGAACGTGAACCCGCTCATGCGTCGTGAGATGAACCTCGACCAGGCCGGCGATCTTCTGCTGGAAATGATGGTTCGCACCGCCAACGGCCGCTTCACCAGCGCCGAAGCCCTCGGCCATCGTGAAATCGTCATGACCAAGCTGTACCGCAGCGCGTAGTCCCCCCCTCTCCGCCTTCTCCACCCCCATGGAAAAAAGCGGCGGAACTTCCCGTCAGGAAGTTCCGCCGCCGGAGGGGGCTTTTTCTGTTTCCGACCGATTCCGGCTGAAAACAGGCCACGGAAAAGGCCCTACTGCAACTCTATTCGGTAATGGTGACGCTGCGTGTCGATGCGACTGCGCCGGAACTCCACCACGGCCCCCTCAACATCGAAAGCCTTTCTGCGCACTTCCAGAAGCGGTTTGGCCGCTTTGAGACGCAGACACTTCTGATCCAGAGCATCAGGAAGGACCGCTTCGAGAGACTCCGTGGCACGAACCACGAAAATGCCGAACTGCTGGTAGTAATGTTCATACAAAGTATTCGGCAGCTTATTGAAATCAAGAGTAAAATTTGGAAATCGGGCAGCCGGGAGAACCACGATTTCATTAATGACGGGCTGCTCGTCCAGCACGCGGATGCGGTGAATGCGGATTACTTCGCTGCCCTGTCTGATGTTCAGTGCCGCAGACTCCTCTTCCCCGGCTGCGTCGTGCTGAATGGAGTCCGTCTGAGAGAGCGGATACACCCGGTTTCCCTTGTCGTCATAGAGCATGAAAAACGGAAACAGCGAGCTGTCGGCATCGAGAACGGCCACGGCCGTTCCCTTGCCCTGAAAGCGGACAAGACGTTTTTCCAGTGTGAGCTCGTTCAGGGCCTTGCGCAGTGTTCCCTGACTGACCCCGTACTCGGCGGCGAGCGCCATTTCGCTGGGCAAAAAGCTTCCCGGCCCCCATTCCTTCGCGGCAATACGGCTGAGGATGGAAGATTTTATCTGCGCATACAGAGGGGTGAAGGTCAGCTTTGGCATGGACATAAACGCCGCTCCCAATCGAATTACTGAATAGCTGTCAAATGTTATCACATTTGAACATTTTGTCAAGAATCAATATTCCATTCAACCCTGAACTAATCTCCACAGGAGAGAACAATGGACACTATCGTCATTACAGAATTCATGGATGAAAAGGCGGTCGAGTCTTTAAAAAAAGAATTTCATGTAGTGTATGATAAAACTCTTGTAGATAAAAAAGAGGAGCTGTTGAAACTTGTACCCGACTGCAGCGCCATTATAGTTCGGAACAAGACTCAGGTTCGCGGGGAACTGCTCGACGCTGCAAAAAAACTTCGCGTTGTCGGCAGACTCGGCGTCGGTCTTGACAATATCGACGTGAAAGCCTGCGGAAGCAGAAACATCACCGTCATTCCCGCTACCGGCGCCAACAACGTTTCCGTGGCGGAATACGTCATGGCGGCGCTGCTCATGCTCGCCCGGGGCTGCTATCAGAGTCTCGACGACGTCGCCGCAGGCAAATGGCCCCGCGAACGCATGGTGGGCGGTGAAATCTTCGGCAAGACCCTCGGCCTGCTGGGCTTCGGCGGCATCGCGCGCGATGTGGCGCGCCGCGCTCAGGCTTTCGGCATGACCGTCGTCGCCTACGACCCCTTCCTTCCCGACGACGCCCCCGTCTGGACGGAATACGGCGTCACCCCGGTTTCTCTCGACGACATGCTCGCCCGGGCCGATGCCGTCAGCCTGCACGTTCCGCTCACCGACGGTACGCGAAATCTCTTCCATGCCGAACGTATCCGGAGCATGAAGCAGGGGGCATTCCTCATCAATACGGCCCGCGGCGGCATCGTGGATGAACAGGCCCTCGCCGACGCCCTCATTTCCGGTCATCTCGGCGGCGCCATGATGGACGTGTTCGGCAAAGAACCTCTGCCCGCGGATTCTCCTCTCGCCAAAGCCCCGCACTGTCTGCTGACGCCCCATATCGCCGGCGTCACCCATGAGTCCAATACCAGAGTAAGTGCCATGATCGCCGAAAAGGTGGCCGCCGCGCTGAAATAGCGCCCCTCAGCTCCGGCTCGTGCCGGTTTCCAAGGAGTCATCCATGAAACTCTCTTTCAGTGCCATGCGCAACCTCGGCATCTCGGCCTTCTGTGCAGCCGGTGTTCCCGAAGATATAGCTTCCTGCGTGACGGACGCCCTGCTTCTTGCCGAGCTCGACGGCATGCCTTCCCACGGATTCTCCCGTATTCCCTTCTATGTTGATCAGGCCAGAAGCGGCAAGGTAAAGGCCGACGCCCGTCCCGCCGTCACACGTCCCGCTCCTGCCACCGTACTGGTTGACGCCTGCAACGGCTACGCCTTCCCCGCCATTGACGCCGGTCTGAAGGCAGCGGCTCCCGCAGCGTATGAATACGGCGTGGCCGCCCTCGGCATACGCCGCTCCCATCACTGCGGCATGCTCGGCCACTATGCGGAACGCATGGCAAGGGAAGGACTCATCTGCCTTGCCTTTTCCAACACTCCCTCGGCCATGGCCCCATGGGGCGGAAAAAGTGCCAGTTTTGGTACCAACCCTCTGGCTTTCGGATGCCCCAGAGGCGAGACTCCCATCGTGGTGGACATGTCCCTGAGCAAGGTGGCCCGCGGCAAAATCATGAACGCGAAACAGAAGGGAGAAAATTCCATTCCCGAAGGCTGGGCGCTCGACAAAGACGGGAACCCCACGACCGACCCGGAAGCCGCCCTCAAGGGAACCATGGTTCCCATGGGCGACGCCAAGGGCGCGGCCCTGGCCCTGATGGTGGAAATTCTCTCCGCCTCGCTCACCGGCTCCAACCACGCCTTTGAAGCCAGCTCGTTCTTCGAGGCGGAAGGCCCCGCTCCGGGCATAGGCCAGAGCTTCATTCTGCTTGATCCCGGAAAAATGAATCCGGACTTTCCGCAGACGCTGGAACGTCTTGTAACACATATTCTCGGCCAGAGCGGCACGCGCCTGCCGGGCGCCAGACGCTTCGCCCTTCGTGAAGAGAAAAAAGCCGGGGACATGGAACTGCCCGACGCCCTCTATGAAAAAATCGTCGCCCGCGGCGGAAAAATGTAGCGTTCCGACCTGACGATATGACAGAAGGCTCTCCCGGTCCCGCCGGGGGAGCCTTCTGGTCATGATTGCCTAAGCGGACAGGATGATGTAACATCTTCTCCTGTTCTTCGTTCTTTCACTGTTTCCCGCATCTGCCATGACCAGTTTTCTTTATACCCTGTCCCTTCTCGTCTG
>CASFUJ010000096.1 GCA_949297645.1 uncultured Desulfovibrionaceae bacterium | reverse complement strand
GTGCACGAGACCGGCGCGCAGGACGTTGTCCATGGGGTCGGCATAGGGCACCACGCGCACGCCGTAGGCATGCAGACCGTTCACGGCCGCCGTGCAGTCGGCCTCGTAGGTGAGAATGCCGTCCTCTTCACCGGTGAGGGTGAGATTCACGATCTGGGGTTCTTCCGTGAAGTTCACGCCGTCGGTCACGCCCATGACGAACTGGGCGAGCAGTTCGTCCTTTTTCATTTCACCGGGGTTCAGAGCGAGCTTCACGGTGAAGGGCTTGCCGCAGTACACGGTATCGCCTTCCAGACCGGAGATTTCGATGGACTGGATGGCGGCGGTGTTGAAGCGGCCGGGAATGTTCTTCTGCCATTCCGTGAGTCTGCGCGCCTTGGCCTGACGGTCGGCGTCCATGGCCACGCCGCGGCGTGCGGCGGGAAGGTAGATTTTCTCCATATACTCGCGCACCATGCGGCGGCAGCCGTACATGGCGGTGAGGCTCTGGAGCGAGTTCTTGGCCACGGCTATCCAGCCGTGGGGCAGAGCGTCGGAATCACGCTGGAAGAACAGCGGCACCACGTCGTTTTCCAGAATCTGGTACAGACTTTCGGCGTCGGCATAGTCGTTCTGTTCGGCGGAAAGGGTGGCATAGGTGGCCTTGGGGCCGATGGTCCAGCCGTTTTTCCCGTTGGCGCCTTCCACCCACCAGCCGTCGGAGATGCTGAGGTTGATGCCGCCGTTGACCGGTACCTTTTCGCCGCTGGTGCCGCTCGCTTCATGAGGACGGCGGGGCGTGTTGAGCCACACGTCGCAGCCGCGGGAGAGCAGGCGGGACACTTCGAGGTTGTAGTTTTCCACGAAGAAAATCTTGCCGAAGAAGCGCGGGTCACGCGACCAGCGCACCACGTCTTCGATGAGCTCTATGCCCTTGCTGTCCGCCGGATGGGCCTTGCCGGCCATGATGAGCACGGTGGGACGGCTCGGGTCGTTGAGCAGGCGGGCCAGACGGTCGGGGTCGGCAAAGAGCATGGTGGCGCGCTTGTAGGGAGCGAAGCGGCGGGCAAAGCCGATGATGAGCGTATTCTGCGTGAGGCTGGAGAGCCACTGGATGCGCTGTTCGCCGGCGATGTCGGAATAGGCGGAGCACTGGGGCAGACGTTCGCGCAGAGCGTCGATGAGCGCCTGCTTCTGGGCGCGGCGTGCGGCCCAGAACTCGTCGTCCGGAATGGCCAGGACCTTCTTCCATGCGGGATCTTCCGGATGCAGGTCAAGCCAGTTGGAGCCGAGATAGTGTCCCAGCAGGAGGCGGAAGGCGGGGCCCACATAGGAGGCGGTATGCACGCCGTTGGTCACATGCCCGATGGGCAGTTCCGCTTCGGTGAAGCCCTTCCAGATGTTGCGCCACATGCGGCGGGACACCATGCCGTGCATGGCGCTCACGCCGTTGGCCTGGGAGGACATGCGCAGGGCGAGCACGGTCATGTCGAAGTTGTTGGGGTCGCCGCCGTCCTGACGTCCGAGGGCGAGGAAGTCGGTCCACTCGAGGCCGAGCATCTTGGCGTAGGGCTGGAAGTAGCGGCTCATGAGGTCCACGGAGAAGCGTTCGTTGCCGGCGTCCACGGGGGTGTGCGTGGTGAACACGCAGGAGCTGCGCACGAGGGTCTTGGCTTCTTCGAGGGTGAGGTCGTCGCCCTTCATGTGCTGACGCAGGCGCTCCAGCACGAGGAAGGCGGAATGGCCTTCGTTCATGTGCCACGCGGAAGGCGTGATGCCGAGGGCGGCGAGCATGCGCACGCCGCCGATGCCCAGCAGGATTTCCTGACGCATGCGCACGTCGCGGTCGGCTTCATAGAGGCGGGCGGTGACGCGGCGGTCGTCGTCGCTGTTCTTGGACACGTTGGTGTCCATGAGGTACAGCGGTATGCGGCCCACCTGGAGCTTCCAGATGCGGGCGTACAGGGTACGCGAGCCGAGGGGCAGGGAAATCATGAGCGGTTCGCCCTTGTCGTCGAGCATGGCCTCGAGCGGCAGGCAGGCGGGCTGATTCTCGGGATACTGCGGGTTCTGATGGCCGCGTTTGTCCACCGTCTGCTGGAAGTAGCCGTTCAGGTAGAACAGACCCACGCCGACAAGGGGCAGGCATTCGTCGCTGGAGGACTTCATGTGGTCGCCGGAAAGCACGCCGAGACCGCCGGAATAGAGCTGCAGACTTTCATGCAGGCCGTATTCCGTGGAGAAGTAGGCGATGGGCCGTTCAGGAGACGCCACCGTGGTGCCGTCTTCCAGGGTTTCGGAAAGGAGAGGCTGCGCCATGTAGGCGTCGAAATCAGCGGCGACCTTCTTCAGACGGTTCACATAGGTGATGTCGGCGGCGAGGTCGTGCAGACGACGGGGAGGGGTATTTTCCACCATGGCCACGGGATTGTGTCCGCATTCCTCCCACAGTTCGGGGTCCATGCCCTTGAAGAGGGA
The DNA here is from genome assembly GCA_949297645.1 of uncultured Desulfovibrionaceae bacterium. Taxonomy (GTDB): domain Bacteria; phylum Desulfobacterota; class Desulfovibrionia; order Desulfovibrionales; family Desulfovibrionaceae; genus Mailhella. The sequence continues at coordinate 4,230 of CASFUJ010000096.1, read as the reverse complement.
CAGAGCCTCGGGCTGCCAGCACCACCATACGTTATTGGCAAGGTCGCGCAGGCGGCTCAGTTCGGCAGGCAGTTCCGACACGGCGTTCAGCGTGCGCAGGAAGGGGATGGAAGAAGGACGCATGGAAAGTTCCTTGGAGATGGTGGATGATTTGTGGCTGGAGGCGAAGCGACGGGCATGGGCCTTTTCGTTGGCCAGATCGTAGGCCTGCTTGTAAAGACTGAAGAACTGGCTCCAGGATGCGTGGGCGGCGGCGGCGCGCACCGTGCGGCGGCGCTGGTCGAGTTCTTCGGCGGAGCAGGACGCGCAGTGGACGATGACGTCGGCCAGGGAATCCACGGTCTTGTCGTAGTCCCTGTTGCGGCGGGCGATGACGCCTATGCCGGGCTGGAGGCCGATTTCGTTTTCCAGCTGACGAATCCAGAGACCGAAGCCGGACAAATCGGTGGTGACGGTGGGCACGCTGTAGGCCGCGCTTTCATGAGGCGTGTAGCCCCAGGGCTCATACCAGGAGGGGAAGACGCCGAGGTCGCAGCCGGAAAGCACGTCGAAATAGGGCATGTTGAAGAAGCCGTCGTGGCCGTCGAGCAGCGCGGGCACGAACACGACCTGCACGTTGTCGTCCTTCTCGTTGTTCAGGCCGAGGCGGCGGCAGGCGGTGAGAATGGGATCGTTGGGAGCGTCATAGACCTGATGGCTGGTGATGAATCCGGCTTCAGGCATGGAGGGATCGGCCACCACGGAGGGGTCGCCGCTTATGGCCTTTTCATTCACGCCGGTGTGGCCGCCCATCATGAGCATGAGCGCGAGCACCTTGTTCGAGGTGTTCTGCATGGACTTCTTGGCCTTGGCCAGAGCGTCGAGGAAGAGGTCCACGCCCTTGTTATGATACTCGTAGCGTCCGGAGATGACGATGATGCGGGTATCGGAAGAAATTTCGCGGCGCAGCAGGCGACTCACGGGTTCCAGGAGCTTTGCGCGGTTTTCCAGAGCGCTCTTGCGGTCCGCGCTGTAGTCGTGGATGACGGAAAGGTCGAGCCCGTTGTCGGTGATGATGTCGGGCGTACGGCCGAGGAACACGCGGGCCTCTTCGGCGGTGATGCCGCTCACCGTGGTGAACACGTCGGCTTCACGGGCGCTCACGGTTTCCATGGAGCACTTGGCGGTGACGTTGTAGCGGTAAGCCTCCTGCGAGGGGGAGATTTCCGACATGCGGGCATAGATGTCCACGCCGTTGCCGGCCATGGCGCGGCCGAGCACGGTGGCGTGGGTGGTGAACACCGTTCCCATGGAGGGAGCGAGCTGCTTGATGGCGAGGATGCCCGCGCCGCACATCCATTCATGGAAGTGGGCTACGCCGTGACTCTTGTCGCGGGCGGCCAGCACCTGATGGATGGTGGCGATGACTTCGCCGCAGGTGTAGCTGAACAGCACGGGCTCGATGTAGTCCCAGCCTCCGGACAGGGAATCGACGCCGAAGCGTTCCCAGAGCTGACGCAGTATCTGGTTCGAGTCGTGGCGACCGTTGAAGTCCACAAGAATGACGCGCGGACGGCCGGGGATTTCCCAGCGACCGAAGCGGCAGCGCAGATCCTTGTCCTTGAGGGGATAGCGCAGGGCGTCCCAGCAGGGTTCGTCGGTCTCCGTGAACTCGGTGTTCTTCTTGGTGTCGGGGCCGATGAGGAAGTAGTCGCCGTTCGAGGCGTTCATGGCCTGCTGTGCCTTGCTGGCGACGACTTCATAGATGCCGCCGACCTTGTTGCACACTTCCCAGCTGACCTCGAAAAGGTGGGTTTTTGAAGGTTGATACATGAATGCTCCGTAAAGGGTGGATTCTGACGCGAACGGCCTCGCCTTTCCCGGTACGGGAAGGGCGGGGCCTCGGAAGTCAGTTCTTGGCAGGGTTATCTGTTGGATTCGGTAAAGAGCCGGATGCGGAAATCGGCCAGGATGTTCATGAAGTTGGTGTAGGCCTCAAGCGGCGTCCTGTAGGGCGAGAAGCTGTTGCTTTCGTCCGCCGTCTGGGGAGTGCTCATGTAGCATAACTGGTCGGAGCTCTGCAGTCGTCTCCAGACTCTGGTGACGTTCTCGTTGTTGAGATAGTCCACCATGCCCTGACACTCGTAGAGGGCGCGGGCGGCGTCCTTCTGCATGTCGTTGCCGAGCCATGCGGAGAGATCCTTGTAATAGGGCATGTCCAGCTCCGCGCGGGCGTCGTAGCGGTCGGCCGCTTCGGACACGGTGAGAAAATCGAAGTCCGGGTCGCTCAGCACCGCGTCCGGCAGGGCGCGCATGAAGTCGAAGATGCCGGTGTCGGCCCACTGATGTTCGCCGAAGGTTTCATAGTTCATGAACAGATTGATGACTTCGCCGTTGCCCTTCATGCCGCGCAGCCAGCCGGCGAACGTATCGGCCATGAGCGGGTAGGCGGGCCAGGTGCGACTCGAGAAGCGCAGAGCGATGTCGTCGGAAAGGGAGTCGCTTCTCAGCATGAGCTTCAGATTCGAGCAGCCCCGCGGACGATAGACGAAGTGAGGGCTGCGCCAGTCGAGCACCTGACCTGCGCCGTCGGCGAGGATGGCGCTGTAGCCCATATCCTCGATGACGTGCGCCACGTCGTTGTTGTAGAGAAGCGCAGTGTTGCGGAAGGCGCGGGGACGCTGACCGAAAAGCTCCAGCATGCGGTCGCGATGGCGCATGATCTGACTGCGGAACTCGCTTTCGGAGAAGATGCCGGCAAGGCTGTGGCCGTCGGTTTCATCCAGAAATTCCACGCATCCCGTGCGCGCGAGAGCCCGGAAGCTTTCCAGCGCGTCGGGAGCGTACTCCAGAAGCTGGTCGATGACCACGCCGGACAGGGAGAAGGACACGCGGAACCGGCCCTGATGGCGCTCGATGAGCTCCAGCAGCAGCGCGTTCATGGGCAGATAGCATTTTTCGGCCACGTTGCGCATGAGACTGCGGTTCTGCTGCGCGTCTTCATAGTCGTTCCTCGCGCCGAGGTCGAAGAAGCTGTAGGGGCGGAAGCGGTAGGGCTGATGGACTTCAAAGCAAAAGCATACGGAAGGCATGGCTTAACTCCGGGCATTGGGGCAGACATGAGCGTAAGCGTCGAGGATACCGTCGGCGGCGCGTTCCCAGGTGAGCTTCTGCAGCGCATCCTGGCAGAGCCTGAGACTTTCGGCGGCCATGTCGGGATTGTTCAGCACTTCGATGATCTTGTCCGCCATCCGGCGCACGTCCCAGAAGTCCACGGTGAGCGCGCCGGGCAGCACCTCGGCGCAGCCCGACTGCTTGGAAAGCAGGATGGGCGCGCCGCACTGCAACGCTTCCAGAGGAGCGATGCCGAACGGCTCGGAGACGCTGGGCATGACGTACAGCGTGGCCATGGAATACATGTGCTGCACGTCCCTGCCGCGCATGAAGCCGGGGAAGTGGAAACGGCTGCCCATGCGAAGTTCCGCCGTGCGGCGTATCATGCGCGGCAGAAGGTCGCCGTTGCCGGCCATGATGAATCTCACATCCGGCATTTCATTGAGCACAAGACGCGCGGCTTCCACGAAGTATTCCGGTCCCTTCTGGAAGGTGACGCGGCCCATGAAGAGCACGCGCTTTTCTTCGCGGACAAGCTCGGGAATCTCGAAGGTGGGAACCTTCTCATGCAGAAACGCGCCGTTATGGACCACGGAGATCTTTTCCGGCGGCACGCCGTAACGCTCCACCGCAATCTGCTTGGTGCGCTGGCTTACTGCGATGACATGGTCGGCGGCCTGCAGGCCGTCGCGCTCGATGTTGTAAATCTTATCATAACCGTGATCGCCGCAACGGTCAAATTCCGTGGCGTGCAGGTGCGCCACGAAGGGCAGTCCGCTCAGACGGCTGGCCGTGATGGCGGCGGGGTAGGTCATCCAGTCGTGGGCGTGGATGACGTCGGCCTTTTTCTTCATGTGCTCTTCCAGCACCACGGCGGAAGCGGCTGTGGTGAAGCGGTACACCTCGTCCATGAGGTCGTCGTGGTAGCCGCCCCGGAAATGGCTGATTTCCTCGACGTACTGGTCGTTTTCGTTGAACACGTCAGGGTCGATGCCGAGCTGGCCGAAATCATAATTTCCGTAGGGATTGAGCTTTGCGTTGACGGGGCGCATGAAAAGATGGGAAAATTCGTCGGCTTCCTGCTGACGCTGCACCTTTTCCACGGCCTTCTTCAGAGCGCGTGAAATGGGTACCCCG
>CASFUJ010000095.1 GCA_949297645.1 uncultured Desulfovibrionaceae bacterium | reverse complement strand
AAGGCGCGGCGTCTGGGCGACCCGGAGGCCAGAATGAGGGGGCGGAGCATGGTGAAGGCTGAAGTCATGAACAATTCCGACGGGGTAAGGTTGTACCGCCGGGCGCTTTCATGAAAAGGCCCGGCGATGGCTGTCGCTTTCGAGTTTTAGCGCCTCCCCTGCAAAAAGCAATCCCGGAAAGGGGGAAAGGTGCGCTCTTGGCTAGTCGTCATTAATCGTGTATGATACCCGCGTTTTCCGCACCTGTGCCGGGAAACAGGGAATATACACGTTTTTACGGGGAAATCAGACGATGAGCGAAGCTTTCGAAAGACTGAAGGAGAGGGAAAGAGCCCTCATGTGCCGGACCTACTCGCGTTATCCGCTGGGCATAGTCCGCGGCAAGGGTTCCCGCCTCTGGGATGTGGACGGCAGAGAGTATGTCGACCTGCTGGCCGGCATCGCCGTCATTGGCCTTGGCCACTGCAATGAGGAAATAGCGGAGGTGATGGCCGAACAGTCGCGAAAGCTGATTCACGTCAGCAATCTCTTCTATCAGGAAGAGCAGCTCAACTACGCGGAAAAGCTGCTTTCCACCAGCCATGCGGGCAAGGTGTTCTTCTGCAACTCCGGTGCGGAGAGCAACGAGGCCGCCATCAAGATTGCAAGGCGCTATCAGCGCGAGGTGAAGGGACGGGACGCCTGGGAAGTCATCACGCTTTCCAACTGCTTCCACGGCCGCACGCTGGCCACGCTGGCCGCCACGGGCAAGCACACCGAAGGGTTCGAGCCGGAAACGCCCGGCTTCGGTCGTGTGCCGTGGGGGGATCTGGACGCCCTTGAGAAGGCCGTCAAACCCACGACGGCCGCCGTACTTTTTGAGGCCATTCAGGGAGAGGGCGGCATCATTCCCGTGACGCAGGCCTATGCCGACGGCATCATGGACATCTGCCGCCGTCACGGCGTGCTCGTCATGTGCGATGAAGTGCAGGCCGGCATGGGCCGCAGCGGCAGATGGTGGGGCTTCCAGAATTTCGGTATCGAGCCGGACGTGTTCACCAGCGCCAAATCCATGGCCAACGGTCTGCCCCTCGGCGCCATGATGGCCACCGACGAGGTGGCGCAGGGCTTTGACTACGGCAGCCACGCCACCACCTTCGGCGGCGGCGCGCTGGTCACGGCCGTAGCCCTCAAGGTGCTGGAAATCATGGAACGCGACCGCCTTGTGGAACGCGCCGCCGTTCTCGGCGAGCGCGCGAGAGCCCGTTTCCGCGCTCTCGGCGAACGCATGCCCGGCGTGATCCGCGATGTGCGCGGCATGGGCCTTCTCATCGGCATAGAACTCGACATGCCTGACGAAAAGGCGCGCAGAGTCTGGCTGACGCTCATGGAGCGCGGTTTCATTCTCAATCTTACCTATGGTCCCACCCTGCGCCTTCTGCCGCCTCTGACCATCGACGAGGCCGACCTTGAGGCCTTTACCGAGGCGCTGGAAGCGGTGCTTCGTCAGGTGGCGTGATATTCGGCCCGGCCTTCGGGCCGGGCTTTTTTCACCGGAAAAACGTCGGCCGGACCGATATACCGGAGGCGTTTCCGGCATCCCGACAGAGACGTTTTCCCGCCTGTTGCGCATGCTTTCCGTTTCTGGGCGGAAATAAGGGCAACGGATAACCAGTGCTGAGGAGTGTTCATGGACCGTATCCTGAGAAATGCCATGGTGTACCGCCCGTCCGGCTTTGAAAAGGCCGATGTGCTTATCCGGGGCGGAAAAATAGAACGTATCGCGCCCCGGATTCCTCCGGTGGAGGGAGCGGCGGAAGATGATATGAGCGGGTGTTGCGTTGTTCCCGGCCTCGTAGATGTCCATGTGCATTTTCGTGAGCCGGGTTTTTCATGCAAGGAAACCATGCATACGGGCAGCCTTGCGGCCGCGCGCGGCGGTTACACCACGGTATGCACCATGCCCAACCTGAATCCTGCGCCCGATACCGTGGAACACCTTGAAGAGCAGCTCGACATCATCCGGCGCGACGCTGTTGTCCGTGTGGTTCCCTACGGCACCATCACCATGGAGGAGAAGGGCCGCACGCTTTCCGACATGCAGGGCATGGCCCCTTTCGTGGCGGGATTTTCCGACGACGGACGCGGCGTACAGGATGAGGGTATGATGCGCTCTGCCATGACGGAAGCGAAGAGGCGCGGGAAAATCGTGGCCGCGCACTGCGAGGTGAACGAACTGCTCCGCGGCGGCTACATCCATGACGGCGAATACGCCCGTGCTCACGGCCACAAGGGCATCTGCTCCGAAAGCGAATGGGGACAGATTGCCCGCGACGTAAAGCTCGCGCAGGAAACGGGCGTGCGCTATCACGTCTGCCATATCTCCACGAAGGAAAGTGTGGACATCATCCGTCGTGCAAAAGCGGACGGTGTGGATGTCACCTGTGAGACAGGGCCGCATTATCTGGTGCTCTGCGACAGGGATTTGCAGGAAGACGGCCGTTTCAAGATGAACCCGCCGCTGCGCGGCGAAGAAGACAGGGCCGCCCTCATCGAGGGGATTCTGGACGGCACGGTGGACATGATCGCCACCGACCACGCTCCGCACGAGGCGGAAGCCAAGAACAGAGGGCTTGCGCACAGCGCCATGGGCGTCGTCGGACTGGAGACGGCCTTTGCCGTCATGTACACCTTTTTCGTGAAGAAGGGCGTGTTTTCGCTGGAGAAGCTCGTGGAGCTCATGTCCGTGAGGCCCGCGAAGCGTTTCGGCCTGGGCGCGTTTCTGGAAGAGGGGCAGGCGGCCGATGTGGCCGTGTTCGACCTCTCCCGCGAGTGGGTGGTGAACCCGGAGGAATTTTTGAGCATGGGGCGGGCCACGCCCTTTGCAGGATATACGCTCTTCGGCCGCTGCGTGCTCACGCTTGTGGGCGGCGAGGCGGCGTGGAGCGAGAAGGCGTAAGAGAGGCGGGAGAGCAGTGCTCTTTTCCGGAGAGCAGCCGTGTACTGCGGCGTCAGGGAGAGGCACGCCTCCTGTATTCAGACAACACATGTGCGGAGCCAGCATGAAACAGGGAATATATACCATCGTTGAGCATACACCGCTCACAAAGGACGTGTACCGTATGGTGCTTGCCGGCGACACGTCGGCCATGACCATGCCCGGGCAGTTCGTGGAAATCAGCCTGCCGGGCTTTTTCCTGCGCAGACCCATTTCCGTCTGCGATTACGATGAGAATACCATCACCCTTATCTATAAGGTGGTGGGGCAGGGCACGGACGCCATGGCGAAGATGCAGAAAGGGGAGACGCTTGACATGCTCACCGGCCTCGGCCACGGCTTCGACGCGGCAAAAAGCGGCGACACCCCCCTTCTGGTGGGCGGCGGCGTGGGCGTGCCCCCGCTGTTCAACCTGGCAAAGAAGCTCATCTCCGCAGGCAGAAAGCCCACGGTCATTCTCGGCTTCAACAGGGCGGAGGAAATCTTCTACGCCCATGAGTTCGAGAAGCTCGGCGCGCACGTCATTGTCACCACGGTGGACGGAAGCGTGGGGGTGAAGGGTTTTGTGACCGACGCCCTTCCCGGGAAGTACAGCCATGTGTACAGCTGCGGTCCCATGCCCATGCTGCGCGCGCTCTACCTTGCCACGCAGGGCAGAAGCGGCGAATTCAGCCTCGAGGAACGCATGGGCTGCGGTTTCGGCGCGTGCATGGGATGCAGCATCATGACGAAGGAAGGCAGCAGACGGGTGTGCAAGGACGGCCCCGTATTCGATAAGGAGGTGCTGGCATGGCAGATTTGAAAGTAACGCTCAGCGGTCTTGAGCTGGACAACCCGCTCATTCCGGCCAGCGGCACCTTCGGCTACGGCTACGAATTTGCCGAGCTGTACGACATCAACATCCTCGGTTCTTTCTCTTTCAAGGGAACCACGCTGGAGCCGCGTTTCGGCAATCCCACGCCGCGCATCGCCGAGACGCCTTCGGGCATGATTAATGCCGTGGGCATGCAGAATCCCGGCATCGACAAGGTGATAAGCGAAGAGCTGCCCCGCCTGAAAAAGGTTTTCCACAAGAAGGTCGTGGCCAATATCGGCGGATTTTCCGTGGAGGAATACGCCGAATGCTGCTCCCGCATTGACAAGGAAGAGCAGGTGGGCATCATCGAGCTCAACGTCAGCTGCCCCAACGTGCATAACGGCTGCATGACTTTCGGTACCGACCCTCTCGGCGTGTCCGCCGTGACGAAAGCCGTGAAGGCCGTGACGAAAAAGCCCGTGTATGTGAAGCTCTCGCCCAACGTCACGGACATCGTTCCCATTGCCGCGGCCGCCGCGGAAGCGGGAGCGGACGGCATAAGCCTCATCAACACGCTGCTCGGCATGCGTATTGACCTGCGTACGAGAAAGCCCGTCATCGCCAACAAGATGGGCGGTTTTTCCGGCAGCGCCATACTGCCCGTAGCCCTGCGCATGGTTTATCAGGTCTATGAGGCGGTGAAGCTGCCCATCATCGGCATGGGCGGCATAACCTCGGCGCGGGACGTGGTGGAAATGATGCTGGCGGGCGCCACGGCGGTGGAAATCGGGTCTGCCAATCTGGTTGACCCGTGGGCATGCCCGAAGATTCTTGCCGAGCTGCCCGTCGTCATGGAGCAATACGGCATAACCAGCCTGAAGGATATCATCGGAGGAGCGCACTGATGCTTAATCTCAATAAGGACGTCATGGTGGCCTGCGACTTCAGCAGCAGAGCGGAAGTCATGGATTTTCTCGGCCTTTTCACCGCGGAGAAGCCCTTTGTCAAAATCGGCATGGAGCTGTACTACGCTGAAGGCCCGGACATCGTGCGCGCCGTCAAGGCCCGGGGACACAGAATTTTCCTCGACCTCAAGCTGCACGACATTCCCAACACTGTGCGCAAGGCCATGGCCGTGCTGTCCTCGCTGGATGTGGACATGTGCAACCTGCATGCCGCAGGCACCGTGGCCATGATGCAGGACGCGCTGAAGGGCCTTACCCGTCCCGACGGCACGCGCCCCCTGCTCATCGCCGTGACGCAGCTCACTTCCACGAGCGAGGAGCGCATGCGCGAGGATTTGCTCATCGAGCGCCCCATGGAAGAGGTGGTCATGCACTACGCCTCCCGCGCCAGAGAGGCCGGGCTTGACGGCGTGGTCTGCTCGCCGCTGGAAGCTGGAAAGGTGCACGAGGTCTGCGGCGCAGGTTTTCTCACCGTCACTCCCGGCGTGCGCTTTGCCGAAGGGGAGAAGGGCGACCAGGTGCGCGTGACCACGCCCGCCCGGGCCCGGGAGCTCGGCTCCGATTTCATCGTGGTGGGCCGTCCCATCACGCAGGCCGCCGACCCCGTGGCTGCCTACCGCCGCTGCGTCAGCGAATTTCTCGGGTAGATTTCATCTTATCTCGGGGAGGTGCGGAAACGAGTGTTCCGCCCCGCCCGACGGAGCAGAAGGCGCGTCTGGCCTTCTGCACAACTCTTTGAAGAAGCACTCATCAACGAAGGAGCCATCATCATGGAATCCCGCGAAAAGCTCATAGCCAAGGACCTTCTTTCCATCAAGGCCGTGTTCTTCCGTCCCGATGAACCCTTTATCTGGGCCAGCGGCATCAAGAGCCCCGTCTATTGCGACAACCGTCTTACCCTCACCGCCCCTGAAGTGCGCAACGACGTGGAAAACGCCCTTGCCGCCGTGGTGCGGGAAGCCTATCCCGAATGTGAAGTGCTCATGGGCACGAGCACCGCGGGCATCGCCCACGCCGCCATCGTGGGTCATATCATGGGTCTGCCCATGGGCTATGTGCGCTCCAGCGCCAAGGACCACGGCCGCGGCAATCAGATTGAAGGCCGTCTTGAGCCCGGGCAGAAGGTTGTGGTCATCGAAGACCTCATTTCCACGGCTGGCAGCGTTCTCGACGTGGTGAAGGTACTGCGCGAGGCCGGAGCCGAAGTACTCGGCGTGGCCAGCATCTTCACCTACGGCATGAAGAAGGGGCTTGACCGCATGGCCGAAGCGAACGTGAAGAATATAAGCCTCACCAACTTCGACACCATTGCCGAAGTGGCCGCGGAAATCGGCTACATCCGTCAGGAAGACGTGGCCCGTCTCATCGCCTTCCGCAACAATCCTTCCGACGAGAGCTGGATCGGGGCGTAGTCATGGAAAGTCTGATTGATATCCGGGACCTTTCCACGCAGGACATCGAGAAGCTGCTGGCCACGGCCATGGACATCATCGCCCATCCGGAAGCCTATGCGCAGAAATGTCACGGAAAGAAACTGGCCACGCTGTTCTTCGAGCCTTCCACCCGTACCCGCCTCAGCTTCGAGGCGGCCATGTACGAACTCGGCGGCCATGTCATCGGCTTTTCCGAAGCGCAGAGCTCTTCCGCTTCCAAGGGCGAGAGCGTGGCCGATACGGTGAAGGTTGTGGGCTGCTATGCCGACATCATCGCCATGCGCCATCCCAAGGAAGGCGCGCCTCTTGTGGCGGCCATGAATTCCGCCGTCCCCATCATCAACGCGGGCGACGGCGGACACAACCATCCTACGCAGACGCTGGCGGACCTTCTCACCATCTGGCGTGAGAAGGGCAGGCTGGACAATCTGGTCATCGGTCTTTGCGGCGACCTGAAGTTCGGCCGTACCGTGCACTCCCTCATTGCCGCCATGTCCCGTTATGCCGGGGTGAAGTTCGTGCTCATTTCTCCCGAGGAACTGCGTCTGCCCGGCTACATCCGCAAGGACGTGATGGAGAAGAACGGCATAGCCTATGAGGAAACCACGGACCTTGTGGCGGCCATGCCGCAGCTTGAC
>CASFUJ010000094.1 GCA_949297645.1 uncultured Desulfovibrionaceae bacterium | reverse complement strand
TGAATGTGCCGCACTTCTACGACGGCGTCCTTTCTCTTGAGGACTGGGAGAGGCGCCAGATAGCGGCAAATCCATTCGGCCCGGAGGACTTGAAGAAGGCTGCGGGCGTGGAGGAATTGTATGTTCAGGCAGGCATGACCCCTTCGGAGGCCTGCCGCGTGATGCCTACGCTCGAATTTACCGGAATGGGCGGCGGCTGGCAGGGGACGGACGCAAAGAGCATAGTTCCGAGCGAATGTTTCGTAAAAATATCCTGCCGTCTCGTTCCCAACCAGGACGCCTTAGCCGTGGCCGATGCCGTTAAGCGCGCCATAAAAGAGCGCACTCCGAAGGCGGTCGAGGTTTCTTTCGAGGACCACAAGGGGGCCAGCAACGCCTATGCGGTATTCCCCCCGCATCTTAAAAGCGGGGCAGACGGGAAGGCTGATGCGTGTCCACCACCACAAGACGTTTCACCGCCTCCACGTCCAGATCGCGCTGACTCACGCAGGGATAGAGAGGCTCCACAACCTCTTCATAAAATTCCTGCACCTGACGCTCCTGACTGCCGGGAAAAAGCAGCACGGCGTCGGGATACAGGGTCAGCGCGCCCACAAGCGAGGCAAGCGCGTCGTTGTCGGCGTTGGCATGGCAGGTGATGACGGTATCGGCACTCATCGACTCATCCTTATGGTTTTTCCCCCGTCAGGGGATGGCATCTGTAAAAAACCGTTCTGCTCCCGCAAAAAGGTCGGTTTCTTTCCGGCCGGACGGCCTCAGGTCGCGGGCCCGGCGTCCTCCGGAACCTTCGCGTCCGGCCCGGAAGCGTCTTCCGGCAGATTCCGCGGATGGCAACGGCGATAGACCTCATCCAGCACGCCGGTCTGCACATGGGTGTAAAGCTCGGTGGCCGCAAGGTCGCTGTGACCGAGAAGCATCTGCACGGTACGCAAATCCGCCCCGCCCTCCAGCAGATGGGTGGCGAAGGTGTGACGCATGGTGTGCGGGGAAATGTCCCGCGCAATGCCCGCCTGCTGCGCGTAGCGGCGGATGAGCTTCCACACCGCCTGCCGCGTGAGGCCGACGCCCGAGCGGTTCAGAAAAACGTGGCTGTCCTGGGGCATGAACTCCGGCCGCACCTCGCGCAGGTACCGCTCCATGACGGCAAGAGCGCGCGCATGCACGGGCACAAGGCGCTCCTTGCGGCCCTTGCCGAACACCCGCACCACGCCGCGCTGAAGGTCTATGTCCAGAGGATGCAGCCCCACAAGCTCGGATACGCGCAGACCGGAGGCGTACATGAGCTCCAGCATGGCGTTGTCCCGGCGGCCGAGCCTGCCCTTCATGTCCGGCGCGGCAATGAGGGCGAGCACCTCCCCGCGGCTCAGCACGTTGGGCAGCACGCGCGGAAGCTTCGGCCCGTCCAGGAGCGCGGCCGGATTGCCCGCGGCCAGCCCCATGTCCACGCACCAGCCCAGAAAGCCCCGCAGACACGAAAGACGACGGGCCAGCGTGCGCTTACCGTCGCCCCGGCGACGCAGCCAGACCACGAAGAGAAGAAGCTGCTCGTCGTCCAGCGAAGAGAGCGCCTGACGCGCCGTGCGCTCCTCCCCGCTCTCCTCCAGAAAGGAAGACAGCGCCGCAATGTCCTGTCTGTAGGACTCCACGGTCATGGGCGAAAGCCCGCGCACGGCCAGAAGCTCGTCCAGCCAGCGCTCGCCGAGAGCGCGCAGACTGTCCGACGGGGCGCGCCTCGCCGCAGAGAGCGCCGTGGGACGCTCCGGCTTCTCCTCTTCTTCCTGCACGGGCGCGTCGATGACAGCCTGCGCCGCAAGAAGCGCGGACGCCTCTTCCGGCGGCCGCTCCTTACGGGGCCGGCCGCGACCGCGCCGTACGGGCTTCTCCCACGGCGTGAGCGTTTCCCTGTCTGCGGCCTCCGCCTTCTTCGTCATGTCGCCTCCTGTGTCGCCCGCCCATGCCGGTACGCAGGCGCCCCGGCTCGTCACCGGATGGTCGTCTCCGCCCCGCGCCTGAGCGCAGATCCGCCGGGTTCGAGTCCCTTACGCTCCACACAAAACGTCGTTGCGTATGCGCACGTCCTCCCGCTGAGGGAGGCTCCGGCAAAACTGCGTTACGTCGTCCCGCGCGCAGGCTCATCACACGCCGCGCCGCGGCCTCGCGCTCTGCACGGCTTCGTCCCGCGCGCAGGTCACCATCAGAGGCAACGCCCCTGACAGAAAACACTTCGTCCGCGGCGTCCAGCCCCTCCCGACCTTCAGTCCGGGAAGCCGACACTCCTCCGCTCCGCGCGCAGGTTCACCGGAGAAGATTAACGGCGGGCGGGCACGGCGTCAACGCCTTCCGGCAGGGGAAAGCGCCTGCGACATACCCCGGAAACACGGGCATATCGTAACAAAACGTAACGGCGGACGAAAAAAACAGCCTTCCGCCACGTCACCGGCAGAAAAACGGACGTCCCCGCGCGACAGGAAAAGACGCTCTCTCCCGGCTCCATGCCCGCGCCTTGTGCAGAGACGGCGCGCATGCCGGGACGGGAAAAGACGGCGTCCGGGGCCTTGAACAACGGGACGGACGCGGAAAAACGGCGGAAAACGTCTCTTGTAAAAAGCCGTGTCGTGAAAAAAATAACAGCGTCTTTTTCTGAAAACACCTCGCGCAGTCCCGCCGAATCACGGAAAAAAACAACGGACGCCCCTTCCGTCCCTTCTGCGAACAGGGAGAAAAAAGGGGGCGGATTTCACGCAGATTCGACTTTCTCAAAGCCCCATCATGCCGTAATCATGAGCAACTTTTTCTTTCCGGGACAACGTGCCGCCGCATCGGAGCGCATATTTCCCGGCCTCGACAGCAACGACACCTGCCAGCTATCGGATTTGTCGCTCTCCTCCCCTTGCGTTTAGGCCTTCATACATGTATCGTAGTTGCGCAAAAAGGAACCAAGGGCATATTGCATGCCCTGTGCAATCTTCTAGTTCTGCCGGTGCTGCCTGTAATGAAAAAATATCTGCCGATTCTGGGAAAGCTGCTTGTCCTTGTCATCTGCCTGCTGGCCTGCTGGCTGCTGTATGACAAGCTCAAACGCTACAGCATGGAAGAAATCATCGACAGTATTCTTCACATCCGGCACTGGCAGCTCGCGCTGGCCGTAGTTCTCGTCATCCTCAACTACGCCATTCTCGTGGGTTACGACTGGCTCGCCGTGAAGGCCATTCACCGCCGTCTGCCCTTTCCCCGCATCTGCCTCGTGTCCTTCGCCGGTTCGGCCATAAGCTACAACCTCGGCGCGCTGCTCGGCGGCACCACCGTGCGCTACCGGCTCTACAGCGCCTGGGGCTTCCATCCCATCGACATCGTGCGCCTCGTGCTCATGCTGGCCGTCACCTTCTGGATAGGCGCGCTGGGCCTCGCCGGAGGCGTGCTGCTCTTCGCCGACGTGCACATTCCGCCGGAACTCGGCATAGAACCTTCCCACATCCGCCCGCTGGGCGCGGCCCTGTTCGGCCTGTGCCTGCTGTACCTCTTCATCTGCTGGTGGGCCAAGGGCCGCGCCGTGCGCATCTTCAAGAAGGAATTCGCCCTGCCCACCCTGCGCATAGCCCTGGCTCAGACCGCCGTGGCCTGCGCCGACCTGCTCGTGGCCGCCGCCTGCCTCTATGTGCTGCTGCCGCCGCACAGCTCCCTCTCCTTCGCCGACTTTCTGCCCAACTACCTGCTCGCCCAGGTGGCCGTGGTGCTCACCCATGTGCCGGGCGGCGTAGGCGTGCTGGAGCTCATCCTCATGCACATCATCCACGGCGTGGTGCCCAAACGCCTGTTCGGCGCCATCCTCGTGTTCCGCGTGCTCTACTACCTCATCCCCCTGCTCATCTCCGCCGTCATGCTCTTCATCTACGAATTCCGCCTGCGTCGCCGCACGCCCGAGGAAATCGCGGCCGAAGAAAAGGAAACCGAGGAAGACCCCTCCGAAGAACACACGCTCTGAGCATCGGCCCTGCCGTCCCGCGACGCCCGCGTCTTTTCCTGCGCCTGTCTTCCGGGCGAAGGACCGCCCGCGGCATGAACGTTCCCGGGCTCTTTGCTTCTGCGGAAATTCCACGCCTTCGCCTCCTCAAAGCTCACGCCCCTGCGTTCCCGCAAGCGTCAGGCGGGGCGCGCGTCAGACGTCCCTTTTCTCCAAAGACCTGCGCGACGCCCACGCCCTTTCCTGCCGACAAAACGCCTTGCCCCGGAACTTCCGCTCTTTTGCCCGGCATCCCCTGTCACCTCACGCCGCACGTCCTGCCGAAAGACCGCTTTTTCCCCGGGGCTTCCGCCTTGCCCCGTCCGCACAAGCCGACCGTACCACGCCGCCCTTTCCCGAAGCAGAAGGTTTTCCCCGTTTCCGGCCTTCTTTCCCTCCCTGCCTTCCCTGCCGGAAGACGCCCGCGCAGCGCGCGTCCTTGTTCCGTCCGTTCCCTGCGTGATAATCATGGCGTCCGTTTCTTCCCGCGCTACAACAGAGACGGAACCCGGCACGACGGACGGCACCGGGGCGCTCCGTCTGCCGGGGGCGCGGTTCCCGCAGGGGGCCGCGCCCGCTTCCCCAAACCCTCTATCAAGGAAGGAACCATGTTCAGAAAACTGGGAACCCTGCTCGTGGCGGTCTGCCTGCTGCTGCCCTTCACGGCCCGCGCCGAACAGCTCGGCGTCTATGTCGCGCCCAAATTCGTGCTCAACGTCCAGCACTCCAAGGCCGAACTCTCCTACCTCGGTCAGAAAATCGGCTCCGATTCCAAAACCGCGGCCCGCGCAGGCGGCGCTCTGGCCATAGGCTACGACTTCGCTCCGGCCTTCGACGTGCCCGTGCGCGCCGAACTCGAATACGGCGCCTACGGCCGCATCTCCAAAACCTCCGGCGACGGCGACCACGCCGTCCACGCCAAAGTCGGCCTCCAGACCCTGCTCGCCAACGTGTACTGGAACATCACCACCTGGCACGACTTCACTCCCTACATCGGCGCAGGTCTCGGCATGGCCTTCCTGAAGACTGAAGGCAATGTCAACCATACCGGCATTTCCGCCGACCTTCTCGGCTCCAAAAGCGATACCGACACCGTGTTCGCCGGACAAATCGGCCTCGGCTGCTCCTACGCCTTCACCGAAAACATCTCCGCCGACATCGGTTACCGCTTCCTCACCATGGACAACGGCAACGTCTCCGGCATCGCCGACGCCATGAAGCTCAATTCAAAGGACAACTACGTCCACCAGTTCATGATGGGCCTGCGCGTCACCTTCTGACGAAACGGCAGAACGCCGTTCGGAGCCTCGCGTTCTCGCGGCTCCGCCCCTGCTCCCGTTAAAAAGGCAGGTCGGCACTCCGCCCCTGCGCGGAGGGACGAACCCTGTCGAACTGCTCCACGCTGAACCGTATCCAACTCCGCCCCTGCGCGGAGGAACGAACCGGCCTGCCACGTCTGGCAGACAACCTGACCGGCACTCCGCCCCTGCGCGGAGGGACGAACCTGTCGTCCGCAGAGGCGGAAAAGTCGCACAGCAACTCCGCCCCTGCGCGGAGGGACGAACCCTGAGTTCGTGCAGGATGGGCCGCCTGTTTCTGCTCCGACGAACCGGAACGCCATGAAGGGCCGGGATGCTCCCGGCCCTTTTCCGTATTCTCTGCCGCCTCCTGCCTTTCCTGCGGGAAACCTGTCGCGGATATCTGTCTTTCCGACGCCATCCCCTCTCTGCCGCCCCTGCCTTTTCCACGGGCAACCGCTCTCTGCCGGACTCTGCCTTTGTCGAGACATACGTTCTCCCGAACATCCTGAAATCCCTTCCATCAACACGTCTGTCCGGCGAAGGCCGGACAGACGTCGGCCACCGCAGGCGGGTGCGGCAGCACACGCCTGCACTGAGCGCGCGCCACGAGACGGCACGGCAGAACGCACGCGTCCATGCCCAAACCCGACCGGCGGAAGCGATGCTGCAAACGGACGGGAAAACGCTTTCCTGCAAAAGCTGACGCACGGCGCTGGCTGTACGGAAACGAAGAGGGAACGCCGCGTTCCGGCCCATGCTTTCCTCCCTCCGAAACGGCGACGCGCCCTGCCTCTTCTCTCCCGCAAGCCTTCGACCGCCGACCGGCGAAGCCGCGAGGCGGAAACAGGGGGGCGCGGGGGGGATTATCTCCCCCGCATGCCTTTCCGGGGCCCGGAGGCGCTGCCCCCGGCGGGGCCCGGGGCAGCGCCCCGCCGCCTTTCCCGCCTTTTCCGTGCTCAGGATATGTTTCACAGGATGGACAGAAGGGGCGGAGCGTTCTAGTATGCCGTTCATGCGCATGATGAAGGCTCTTCTTTTTCCGTTATGTCTTCTGGGGCTGTGGCAGGCGGTCACGGTTTCGGGGATGGTTTCGCCGTATCTTCTGCCGGGTCCTTCGCGCGTACTGGAGACGGGGCTTGCCATGGCCGAGGGCGGGATTCTGCTTCGTCATGTTTCGGCGTCGCTTTTCCGCATTGCGGCGGGGTTCGGCTTGAGCGTGGCGCTGGCGTTTTCCGCCGCGGCGGCTCTCTACCGCTGGAAGCTGCTGGACGAGCTGTTCCGGGGTTCTCTTTCCTTCATGCGCATGACGCCGCCGCTGGCGCTCACGCCGCTGCTCATACTCTGGCTGGGCATAGGGGACGCGACGCAGATAGCGGTCATCGTGCTGGCCTCGTTCTTTCCCATCTATCTGAACACGCGCGACGGTCTGAGCCGTCTGGACGCGCCGTTCCGCGAACTTGCGGCGAGTCTCGGTCTTTCGCGGGCGCGTACGGTGCTGTTCTTTCTTCTGCCTGCGGCCACGCCCTCCATCATCACGGGTCTGCGGCTCAGTTTCGGCTACAGCTGGCGCGCGCTCATCGCCGCCGAACTTATCGCCGCCGGAAGCGGTCTGG
>CASFUJ010000093.1 GCA_949297645.1 uncultured Desulfovibrionaceae bacterium | reverse complement strand
GAAGGGCATGAGCAACAGGGAACGCGACCGGTGTTGGTGATTTCTCCCGACGAGTTCAACAGAGTGACGCAGGTTCCCGTAGTGTTGCCGATTACCAGCGGGGGGAATTTTGCCCGTACTGCAGGATTCGCCGTGTCGCTCAGCGGATGCGGCACGCGTACTACAGGAGTAGTTCGTTGTGACCAGCCCAGGGCGCTGGACTTGCGGGCGAGATCCGGCAGACGGCTGGAACAAGTACCGCCCGTCATTATGGATGAAGTTCTTGCAAGGTTGGCGACCATTTTCAGCTAGCCGGGCTTTTTCTCTTTTATGCCGCATGGTCATAGTGTTTCTCCTGGGAGAGCTGCACAAGCTGGGGGACGCGCAGCTGCGCTTTTTTCAGGGAAGGGTTGGCAAAGAACATGGTGCCCCGGACGATTTGCCCGCTGAAAATGAAATGGGCTTCGCCTTCGATCTGTTCCTGCAAGTCGCGCAGGACGACGCGGTCTTCCTGTTCCACGGTGGTGTTCATGGCGTCGCGGTAACCTGCGCTTATTTTTTCGTTGACGTTGAAGCCGGTGGTGCGGAGGACGGTGCCTTGTCCGGCCTGTCCCCGTATGAGTTCCCAGGTTTTTTCCGCGTCCTGCATTTTCATGAAGATTTTTATGGAGGTGTTGGCCACCATCTGCTGCGCGCCTTTTTTGTCTGCTTCCAGAATACCGGCGTAATCCTGGGAGGCGACGATGGCGGCTATGCCGAGACCGCGCCCCTGTGTCAGCACGACCTCAAAGCCGGGGGTGACGATGGCCGCATATTCATCCACGATGCACAGATACGGGCCGATGCCCACAGTGTCCGTGGGCAGGGCTTCCAGCACGTCGGCGGCGTCGCCTTCAATATGTGCGCCGAGGCCCACGGCACAGGCGTTGCGTATGGCGGAGAGGCTGATTTTTCCGAGGCTGGCCAGTTCTGCGGGGGCTTTTTCCAGCGAAGGCAGAAGAACGACCAGCACGCGGCGCTGCATGATGGCGTCGGCAAAATCGACTTCTCCGTCTTCCGCCCCGTAGATGTGGGACTAGGTGTCCGTCAGGCTGGAAAGGGCCTTTCCGAAGTAGCTCTGGGCATAGCCGAACTGCTCCGCAAAGGACTGGGGCTGGTCTTTCATTTCCCGTCCGGCAATCCAGCCGCAGGTGCCGAGAGCCGCATGGATGGAGGCGCGGGACTCTTCATCAAGCTCCGCCCGCAGCGCGAGGGCGACACATTTTTCAAGCGCCAGCGATTCACGGATGACGCTGGTGGAGAGCTTGAGCAGCCCTTTGTCGCGCAGGTCCACCAGGGCGTACATGACGCCGGAAATCAACGCCTGCGCCTTGTCGGCAAAGATGCTGTTCGCCCCGTCGGACGCGGGCATGAGGGAAACAAGAAGCTGCGTCAGGGCTTCCGCACTGCCGAAGGTGAAGGGATTGTTGGTGTTGGAAAGACGGCGCGGAGTTTTTCCTTTGACTTTGCCGGAAGTGCCGTAGTTCAGCACGCGGAAGTCGTCGTCCCGTCCCAGAAAGCGGGCCATCTGCCATATCTGTACGGCGAGTTTCGGACTTGCTTTCGGGTCGATGTAGAACAGCCCGCTTCCCGTAGCCAGAGCATTGTATGAAAGGGAAACGAGGGTTTCCGTCTTGCCGGAACCGGTGGTGCCGAAAAGCAGGCAGTGGGTAAGAATGTCCTTGGCCTTCAGCCAGAGTTCTTTCTGGTCCTGTACCCTGTTTCCCAGGAAGAAGATGCCCTCCGGTCTGGCGTAGCCGCGTCTGCCGGGCAGAGGATCGCCTTTATCCGTGCCGGAGAGACCGAGCGGCATTCGGAAAGGCAGCCTTTCGTCTTCGACATAGACGCAGCGGGCGGCAAACAGAGCAAGCCCGGCGATAAAGAACGGCATGGAGAGCGAGGGAAAAAGAAAAAGACACACCCCCGCCGCAAAGATGCCGCCGGTTTGCACATGGCCGAGCCTGAGCGTGTCTCCCAGGCGTTGCAGCGGGGAGCGCACATCCCGGAAGAGCCGTTTCCGTTCCTGCGGTTTCGTGGTCTTCAAGACCTCTGATTTTTCGTTCCATACGCACCTCAATAGTGTTCTTCCGCCAGGGAAGGGTCGTCGTTGGCATCGTATTCCGGGTCGTTTTCTGCCGCGGCGTACACCATATCCGACACAGGTTCCGCCTGCTCCACGGCAGGCGTAAAGGACTGCTCGAACATGGGCGGAATGAAAATGTCCGTCAGCCAGCCCTGGGCGGACAAGGAATCCTTGAGACTCGTGACGGCGAGAGCAACGTGAGGCTCGGTCAGGGCCTGCCCCGCCTGTTCTTCTGCCTTGTAGTGCGCCCAGGGAGCCAGGCTTTCCACCCACGCGGTTCTTCCCCCGCATTGGTTGAGCGCGTACCAGAGCGGCCTATCCAACGGGCGAAGCCACAGGAACTGGGAACTGGCCAGAACGCCTTTTTTCCTTGCCCGGCACAGCAGAGCCATGAACCATGGAAGCTCGAACGCCGCGTGGATACGGAGAGATTTTTCGGAAAGCACGGACTGATGCTTTTCCCAGATGAGGTTCAGATTCTGATGGAAGTTTTTTTGTTCCAGAACGGGGCATGTCGCCCTGTCGCGTTTTTCCCGATAGGAGGATGAGACGGCATCCAGTACGGCAACGCAGCCTTTTTTGTCGCCGTCCGCATAGGCCAGGAATGCGGCGGCCAGCGCACGACGGCAGGCAGTCATGGCCGTATGGTTCTCGAACGGTTTGCCGAGCTGGTCCTGAAAGGCGGCGAGAGCTTTGTCTTCATCCAGCCTGGCATTGCCCCACGCGGGAAGCTCCGTATCCGCCAGCCCGTTATGCAGAGCCTGTTCCGGAGTGAAGGCTTCACCGTTTTCATTGAGCAGAAGTCTCTGTTCCAGCGCGAATTGAACGGGAGTTCTGGCAATGCGCCATAAGCCGGAATCGTAGGATTTGGGCGAAAGCAGGTACTTGCCGCGACCAACGACCGGTCTGAGACAGGGGAAGGATTCCGCGTTGTTTTTCAGCAGGCTTTTCATGCTGAAATGCCGGACGAGCCTTCCCACCCGGCCTATGAAAATGGCGGTGCAGCCGCACAAAAGCAGAAGCAGCGCGAGCGGCCATCGCATCCATGACCCGGCATAGCGCAGCAATCCCCGCACCTGTTCCCAGGTCAGCGCGGCGGGTTCCACCTCGGTGAGACGCTCAAGGATGGTCCGTACTTCTTCTGAGAAAGGCGCAAAGACTCTGAGCTGGATACTTGCCAGCCAGACCAGAGGCGCGTTGACGCTTCCCTTATGCGCTGCGTACAGAGCCGGGATGACGACAAAAATCAGCACCAGAAGCGCAAACCACAGAAAAAGCATGTCGTCCCTGTCGTCGCGGAGCTGACTCACGGCTGCGCCTCCTGAAGGGAAGAGAGGCTGGAGATACCCCGGCGACGCAGTTCTTCCAGGTTCGTTCTGACCTTTCTGATATAGGCATCCCTGCGATGGGGCGTTCTGGAATGATACGCGCCTATGGCCAGCCAGAGATCGCCGGTCCGTTCATACTCCTTGCGAAGCAGCCATGCCGCGGCATAGGCGTTGACGCAGCCGTCCCGAAGCAGGGTTTCCGGGGCTATGCCCATGGCGGACAGTTCATTGACGTGAACGGTGTTGATTTGAAAACAGCCCAGGTCCCAGGTGCCGTTGGTGTTGCTCAGAGCTTCGCCCATGCTCCCTCCCTCCGTGGCGAGCAGACCGAAAAGCGCGGCCGGAGGTATTCCGCTCGCACGGGCGGCATCCAGAACACAGCGCGTGGTCAGAGGGCGTGTCATCGAAACGACGACTTTGGCCCGCTCGGCGGAGAAGGCCATGCCGGGAGACAGACAAAGGATGCTCAGAAACAGGCAGAGCGTTCTCATTTCAATTTCTCCTTGAGCTTCACCACATAGTCTCCGCCCGTGCCGTACACCTTGAACGGATTGTTGCCGCCGATGCCGTTTATGGAGTTGAGGACCTGATTGTGAGCATCGTTGATTTTCTGCTGAATGAGGGAGTCAACCTGATGGCACATTCCCGCGACGAGCTGGTCCATGCCCGGCAACGTCACGCCAAGGCTGAAAGCGTCGCCGAGGGCATTGATGGAGCCGAGACAGCCGGACAGCGCATCCCGTTCGGATTCAGGGTCGGGAATCATGGTGTTGTGCGTGTCGGATACCCGTCCGTTGCGCTGCTGCATGGCCGAGCCGACGGCATCCCGCATATCCTGACAGGAAGCCGCAAAACAGGGAAAAGCCTGTGCCAGACAAAGGATAAGGAGAAGCGCAGTCCTCATTGTTCCTTCCTCCCTTTCCGGCCTTCAAAAACGGGGGCCCCGTTTTCTCCGACCGGATATATCTGCTTGCAGCGGGGATAATCGGAACAGCCGTAGAACTTCCCTTTGGCGCTGCTGCGCAGGACGAGAGGCTTGCCGCAGGCTTTGCAGGCGTGTTCCGAAAGCGTAGGTTTCGGTCTGGGACTTCCCGGTTTGCCGTTGTCATCGGGAAGTATGGTCTTGCAGTCGGGATAGGCGGAGCAGCTCCAGAACCATGAGCCGTCCTTTTTTCTTTTACGGCGCTGAAGAGCGGCCCCGCAGTCGGGGCAGACATGGGCGGGACTGGCTTTGCGTTCCAGAATCGGAGCCAGCAGCGTCGGCAGAAGACGTTTTTGTTCCGAGAGAAAGGCGTCCAGACTGCCCTTGCCCTGGGCGATGGCTTCAAGCTGGTCTTCCCATGCGGCGGTGGTGATGGGGTCTTTCAGAGCGGGCGGCGTCAGGTCGATGATTTCCTGTCCCAGCGGCGTGGATACAATGGATTTTTTCTCGGCGATGAGATAGCCGCGTTCTTTCAGCGTCTCAATGATATTGGCGCGGGTGGCTTCGGTTCCGAGGCCCTTGCTTTCCTTGAGCGTGGCTTTCGCCTGACCGTCCTTGACCAGAAGATGGACGTGGGCCATGGCGTCAATCAGGCTCCCCTCGCTGAATCGTGAGGGAGGAGAAGTCTTTTTCCGCACGCTTTCCGCGTTACGGCAGCGCACGGCGTCGCCCTGTTCCATGAGCGGCAGAAGTTCCTGCTCCTGTTCATCGGAATCATCGTCATCCCTGGAAAGCGCCGTCCATCCGGCCTCCAGCAGTCGCCGCCCTGAGGCTTCCCATCGGGTATCTCCGAGAGCCACGGCGATTTTCTGGGCTTCATAGCGCATGGGCGGATGAAATTGCAGACAGTAGGCCGTGGCGATCAGCAGAAAAAGGGCGCGTTCTTCCCCGGCAAGGCTTTCCGCAGGTTCCCCGGTGGGAATGATGGCGTGGTGGGCGGTAATCTTTTTCGTGTTCCAGACCGTGCTTTTCAGGCGGGAATCCGCCTTGCCCGCAAGCTGCTCCAGGCCGGAGACTCCGGCAAGGCGGCTTAGAATGGATGCGGCTTCGCCATGCTGCTCTTCCGGCAGATAGCGGCAGTCTGTCCTGGGGTAGGTGGTGAGTTTCTTTTCATAAAGGCTCTGGGCGACATCCAGGACGCGCTTGGCCGACATGCCGAGTCTGGCGGAAGCGGATTTTTGCAGGGAAGAGAGGCAATGAGGCAAGGGGGCGGGTCTGGTTTTCTTTTCCCGCAGAGATTCCAGAACCGTTCCTTCCTTGCCGTTGACCGATTCCAGAACGGCGGCAACCTGAGCAAGGTCCACAAGACGCCCGGAGCTGTCCAGTCCGTCCTGCGAGTCGGAAGGCACGAAGGTGACGGAACATTCTCCGTGGGGGTGGATGATGCTTGCCCGCAGCACAAAATAATCCGAGGGCTTGAAATGGGCGATCTCCCTGTCGCGGGCCACAACCAACGCCAGCGTGGGCGTCTGGACTCTGCCGAGGGAAAGCACTTCCGTGCGTCCGTTTTCTCTGCCTGTGATGGTCAGGGCGCGGGTGGCGTTTATGCCGACCAGCCAGTCGGCCATCATTCTGGCGCGGGCGGCGTCCCGCAAAGGAGCATTGGCGGCGTTGTCCGTGATGTTGCCGAGGGCGATGCTGACGGAGCGGTCATCCAGGGAAGGCAACCAGATACGGAAGACAGGGCCGCGATAGCGGAAATGTTCCAGCACTTCATCAACAAGAAGCTGGCCTTCCCGGTCAGGGTCGCCCGCATGGACGACGGAGGCGGCGTCGCGCAGCAGTTTGCCGATGGTGTCGAGCTGTGCTTTCGACGTGCGCTTGACCACATATTTCCATGAGGAAGGAATGATGGGCAGATGTTCGCGCCGCCATTGGGCATATTCCGGGCAGTAGGCTTCAGGATAGGCGGGTTCAAGAAGGTGGCCGAAGCACCAGGTGACGATGTTGTCTCCGCACCGGATACAGCCCTGTTCCGTGCGTCCCCCGCCAAGTCCTCTGGCAATGGCTTTTCCAAGATTCGGTTTTTCAGCGATGAAAAGTCTCATGCGTTATATCCTCATGCGCTGCGCCGAGGCAGCCTGCTGTTCCAGTAAGGGAGCGTTATGTTCCAGAGCGCCCGGAGCCGAGCGGAGTTTATCGTCCATTTCCATGTGGAGAACGTGGGCCATCTTGTCGAAAAGCGCGGCAAGCTCCATCACGGAGTCAGGGTCCTGCTTGAGGGCCAGATTGAGGAAGTCCGGGTTCTGAAGGATAAGGCGTGTTTTTGTGACCGGGTTGTCCGTGTTCTTGAAGGCAACGGCTGCCTCGGTGAAAGACAGCGGTTCGGAGAAGGCGCTGTTTCGGGAAAGGCGCTCGAAGACCTGCGAGCCGGAAGTTTCTTCGGCATGGAAGGAAACGCCGCAGGCCGCGTCGCGCTGCTTCTGAAGTTCCACCAGTTCCGGCCATGCTTCCCGTCTGGGAAACCACCTTGCCGCAGGCTGTTCATCGGATTCAAACTGATGCAGCACCGTCAGTATCTTTGCCGCTTCCGAAGCCGCCTGAAACACGGCTTTGACATCGCCGCCGGAAAATTTCTGATTCCAGTTGGCGATATAGGCGGCGGAATTCGTTTCCGGCATGGGCAGCGCAAGATGCGCGCCGGCCAGCATGGAAAACATTTCCGCGCGCATTTCTTCAAAGGCGTAGCTCTTGATGGTCTGCGCATTTTTCAGCTGACGGTTTTCCCGCGTTTCGTGCCCGGTGGCATGGAAGAACTCGTGCAGTTTGGCGGCGTAATATTCATCCGTACCGCTGAACCGTTCGGGATACGGCAGGGCCACCTCGTTTTTTTCCATGTTGAAGCAGGGATCGCCGCCGTAGTGCCTGACGTGAACGCCGGAGCTGGCGATGAAGCGTTCCACCATCTCATGCCGTTCAATCTTCGTCATGGCATGGGCGGGACGCTCCTTGGCGGGGAATCCCTCAATCTGGGCGGCATTGAAGACCGTGAAAGGATAGAAAAGCGTTTTGCGCTGAACGTCGGGAACGTCCTGCCCCCGGTCCTTCATTTCCTCGATGCGCCGGAGTTCTTCCCTGGTCAGGAATTTCCAGGCTCCGTTTTCTTCCACAATGTAGGCGACTTCCTCCGGTCGCAGCACCTTGACGCCCCGTTCGCCCTTGCGGATGTTCATTTGCAGTTCGGGGTGGGCGTTCTGAAAGCTCTGAAGCTGGTTGAAGGTCATCCACCGGTCATCGGCGTATCCCCTGACAATGGTTGTCAGCAGCAGCCGAACCAGGTTCGCCC
This sequence comes from uncultured Desulfovibrionaceae bacterium, assembly GCA_949297645.1. Classification (GTDB taxonomy): domain Bacteria; phylum Desulfobacterota; class Desulfovibrionia; order Desulfovibrionales; family Desulfovibrionaceae; genus Mailhella. The sequence goes on along the minus strand of CASFUJ010000093.1, from coordinate 1,371 downwards.
CGCTGTACTCTCTGCCGGTCACGGGACAGAACGGCATTCCCACAGGAGTGTCGGAGGTCCAGCCCCGTTGCCAATCCCCGGCTTTTTCCGCCAGGGAAAGCATGGTTTCAGCGATGCCGTTGACGAACTCTTCCTGGACTTCTCGGCTTATCTGAAAGCGGTTTTTTCTTTCGCGCGGCTGCTCACTCATGCGTTTTCCTCCCGCAGTTCCACGATGACGGAATCCTGTTCGTCGTGCGGATTGAGAAAGCCCGCCAGAACGGCGTCATCCCTGCTCATCAGGAAGGCCCCGGCGTCGAGCTGTCGTTCAATATGCCGGGGCGTAAGGGATACGCGCTCCTTTTCCCGGCAACGGACAGGGGAATCAAAGAGGCCGAAACTGTTGCGCGGAACGTCTTTCATGTCGAACTCCTTTCGGGTTGTTGAATTACCAGCGGCATCGTTTGCGCCAGAGGGTTTCGGTGTATCTGGTCTCCCGGCGTCTGCCCATGAACGCCGTGCGTATCGCTCTGAGACAGGCAAGAGGCGACATGCCGGAGCGTTGAACAAAGAACAGGGCCACAATGCCCAGGCAGGCAATGGCCGCCGTCCACCAGGACCAGTGGAACAGCCACAGAGCCAGGGGAAAGATGGCACGGGCATCCAGAATGAAAATTTTCGGCGTGAGACCGGTATCCCGCCAGAGAACTTCACCGTTCATGAGGTTTCCTCCAGAGCGAGAGCGTGGGACGGACTGTTTTGCCTTGCCTTGCGCTCCGCCAGAATGGCCTGATAGATGTCCCTGCCTATGTGGCCTCCGGCATAGGCGCGTTCGGCGGCATCCTGTATGCGCTGGCCGGAGGAGAAAAGCAGTTCTTCGGCCTGCGGAATCAGACGTTCCAGAGGCGTGTTCAGCAGGGTTTCCCGGATTTCGGGTGTGAAGGCCAGATATTCGCGCAGCGCCGTGCGTCCGCTGTTGTCCGGCAACGGAACGAGACGCTGGGAAATGATGAGCCTGAGACTGGAAATGAGCGTCGCCGTGATTTGCAGCCTTTCCGCAATGGGAAAGACGTTGATGATGCGGGAAAGAGTTTCCGGCACGGAGCGCGTATGCACCGTGGAATAGGCGGCAACGCCTATTTCCGCGCTTTCGATCATGCCCCGGAGCGTATCGGGATCACGGCTTTCCCCGATGAGCACCACGTCCGGCGCCGTGCGCGTTGAGTTGCGCGTGGCCGTAAGAAACGACCTCAGATGTTCGGGAATGGTGCTTTGCGATACCGGGCCTCCGGGGTTCGGTATGGCGTCAAAGTCGAATTCTATGGGGGATTCATAGGTGCTGACGTTGCGCCCGCCCTTTTCAATGATGCGTCGAAGAATGGCGGCGAGCAG
>CASFUJ010000092.1 GCA_949297645.1 uncultured Desulfovibrionaceae bacterium | reverse complement strand
CCGAATGGCTCGTCAGCATCATCACCATAGGCGGCGCGCGCCTCATGCCCCTCACCCTGCTCGTACCCGGCGTGACGGCCCTTCTGGTGGCGGCGCTTCTCTACGTCGTCTATCACACCAAGCCCGGCCTCGCCATGCAGGCCATTTCCAAGGACATCGAAACCACGCGCATGCTCGGCGTGTCCGTGGATAAAATCATAGCCCTCACCTTCGCCATCGGCTCCGCTCTCGCCGCGGCCTCGGGCATCATGTGGGCTCTGCGCTACCCGCAGATCAACCCCTACATGGGCGTCTTCCCCGGCTTCAAGGCCTTCATCGCCGCGGTGTTCGGCGGCATCGGCTCCATTCAGGGCGCGGTCATCGGCGGGCTCATGCTCGGTTTCATCGAAATCATGGCCGTCGCCTTCTTCCCGGAACTTTCCGGCTACCGCGACGCCTTCGCCTTCATTCTGCTGGTCGTTGTCCTTCTGGTGAAGCCCACCGGCCTGTTCGGTGAAAAACAGAAGGAGAAAATCTGATGACCGCATCAAGCGCATCCTCCTCCCTCCGCAATCATACGCTTACCGTTCTGGCCATCGCCCTGCTCTTCCTCTTTCTCTGGTGGGCCGACGGCAGCATGGCGGAAGACCTCGGACTCTCCTTCCTGCCCGAAGGCCTCAACGGCTATGAAGTGCAGATTCTGAACCTCGTGGCCGTGTACGGTATTCTCGCCATATCCCTGAACATCATCTACGGCTTCACCGGCATGTTCTCCCTGGGCCACGCCGGTTTCATGGCCATAGGAGCCTACGTTTCCGCCCTGTGCGTGCTTACGCCCGAGCAGAAGGAAATGATGTGGATCATCGACGAAATCCTGCCCTCGCTTGCCGCCCTGCACACGCCCTTCTGGTTCTCCGTCATTCTCGGCGGCATCGTGGCCACGCTGTTCGCCCTCGTCATCGGTATTCCGGTGCTCAGGCTCGGCGGCGACTATCTCGGCATCGCCACGCTGGGCTTTTCGGAAATCATCCGCGTGCTCATCGTGAACGCCACGCCCATCACCAACGGCTCCCTCGGCATCAAGGGCATTCCCTGTCACACCGATCTGTTCACCAGCTTCATCTGGCTGCTCGTGGTGGTGTTCTGCACGGTACGGCTGCTTTCCAGCAACTTCGGCAACGTGCTGAAAGCCGTGCGCGACGACGAAATCGCCGCGCAGGTCATGGGCATCAACGTGTTCCACACCAAGCTCTTCTCCTTCTGCCTCGGCGCGTTCCTCGCCGGGGTGGGCGGCGCGCTTCTCGGCAACCTCCTCACCACCATCGACCCCAAGATGTTCACCTTCCTGCTCACCTACAACATCCTCATGATTGTGGTGGCGGGCGGCCTCGGCTCCATCTCCGGCAGCATCATGGGCAGCGTCATCATCACGGTGCTGCTCGAATGGCTGCGCGTGGTGGAAGAGCCCCTCGACCTCGGCTTCGTGGAAATCCCCGGTATTCCCGGCATGCGTATGGTGGTCTTCTCCGTGTGCCTGCTCATCATCATCCTGTACCGGCGCGAAGGCATCATGGGCATGCGGGAAATCACCTGGGACGGCATCGCGGCCTTCCTTTCCCGCCTCGGCCGCAAGAAGGAGAACAGGGCATGAGCCGGAAGAACATCGTCGAACTGAGAAACGTCACCATGCGCTTCGGCGGCGTCACCGCCGCAAGCGAACTCACCATGGACATTCCCGAAGGCAGCATCGTGGGCCTCATCGGTCCCAACGGCGCGGGCAAGACCACGGTCTTCAACGTCATCACCGGCTTCTACCGTCCCACGGAAGGCGAAGTGGTGTTCGCGGGCAGAGGCATCACCGGCATGGACCCGCACCGCATCTGCGCCCTCGGCATGGCCAGAACCTTCCAGAACATCCGCCTGTTCTACAACGAGACGGCGCTGGAGAACGTCATGATAGGCCGCCATGTGCGCCGCAGCGGCCACTGGTGGGGCGCGGTGCTCGGCCTGCCCGGAACCGTGCGCGAAGAGCGCGACATCCGCGAGAAATCGCGGCAGCTTCTGGAGCGCGTCGGCCTTTCCGCCTACGCCGACGAGCCCGCCTCCTCTCTGCCCTACGGCGCGCAGAGACGGCTGGAAATCGCCCGTGCGCTGGCCACGGAGCCGAAATTCCTGCTGCTGGACGAGCCCGCCGCGGGCATGAACCCGCAGGAAAGTCTGGAACTCATGAACTTCATCCGGCAGATTCGCGACGAATTCCATCTTACCATCCTGCTCATCGAGCACGACATGAAGGTGGTCATGGGCGTGTGCGAACATATCTGGGTGCTGGAATACGGCAGACTCATTGCCGAAGGCAATGCCGACGCCATCCGCTCCAACCCGCGCGTCATCGAGGCCTACCTCGGCGAGGAGGTGAATCATGCTGCAGATTAAAGACCTTCATGTACACTACGGCGGCATCCACGCCGTCAAGGGCGTGTCCCTGTCCATTCCGCGCGGCAGCGTGGTCACCCTCATCGGGGCCAACGGCGCGGGCAAAAGCAGCATCATCCGCTCCATAGCAGGTCTTGTGAAGGGCGCAAAAGGCGAGGTACTGCTCACCCGCCGCGAAGGCGACAGGCCCGTGAACCTCCTCGGCATGCCCGCGGAAAACATGGTGAGAAACGGCATCGCCCTCAGCCCCGAAGGCCGTCGTATTCTGCCCCACCTCACCGTGGCCGAGAACCTCACCCTCGGCGCCTGGTGCCGCACCGACGCGGACGGCATCGCCCACGACATGGAACTCGTCTATAACCTCTTCCCCCGCCTGCGGGAGAGAAGCTGGCAGAAAGGCGGCACCCTCTCCGGCGGCGAACAGCAGATGCTCGCCGTGGGCCGCGCCCTCATGAGCCGCCCCGACCTCATCATGCTGGACGAACCCTCCCTCGGCCTCGCCCCCATCCTCGTGCGGGAAATCTTCGACATCATCCGCCGCATCAACGAGGACGGCAAAACCGTGCTCCTCGTGGAACAGAACGCCTACGCCGCCCTCTCCATCGCCGACTATGCCTATATTCTCGAAGTCGGCTCCGTGGTGCTGGAAGGCCCGGGCAAGGACATGCTGAAAAACCCCAAGGTACGCGAAGCCTACCTCGGCGGATAATGGCTGACAAGGCGACGGGAAAGCACTTCCGACACGTCGGAAGGTTGCAGATATCGGACCGGAAAACAGCCGACTCTCCACCGCTCCGGCTTGACCATTTCTGTACAAGAAGTCAAAAAAGACACGCCCCTGAACGGGGCGTGTCTTTTTTGACTTCCGCCGGAAAACCGCTGCGGACAAACAGGGTTGCAAAGGGCCCGGCATGCTCCGCCGCACGTTTCCTTCCCCGCCGCCAGAACGCGTGAGAAAGAAGCAGCGTTTCCGTCCCGACAAGTCCCTTCTGCCGATGCCTGCGCAAAAAACCGTTCTGGCGCATTGCCCGAACGTGCAGCGAGGCCTCTTTGAGCATGAACCCCTTCCCGGGACCTTACGACATGTAGAAGACGACGGCCTGTCCCTCTGCGGCGGCCTCTTCGAAAAACTCCTTCATTTCCTCCACATGGTCCCAGACGTACTCGAAGAAGTCCTCCTCGTCGTCATCTTCCGTCACGGGATAAATCTCGTTTTCCAGCATCTCGTCCACATGGAAGCGTTCGCGGAACTCCTCCTCGGAAAGCGCGCCCAGCGCAGCGGAAAGCGCCTTCACATCCTTCGGCTCGATGAGCATGGCGGAAAACTCGTCCTCGTCGTCCTCACGAAGCTTGTTGCCGCTCAGGACAAGACGGCTGAAAATATTGTCGTCATCTCCGCCGAAGGCCGTTCCGTTCAGCGTAAACTGGATGGCGTGCCATGCGTTGTCCACTTCCAGAATACTGTCTTCGTACGCTCTGTCGTACATGAAATCCGTCAGTTCATACCTGCCGCTCCGGATGTCCGCCACGGTACTTTCGCTCATTCTGAAGTAGTTTCCCGCCGTTCCCATTCATTTTCTCCTTTCTTGCCGCGGCAACAGGCATGAACGACCGTTCCGTCCGGCCCGCCGCGCGGGCGCGGAAAGGGCGTTTTCTGCAGGCGAACCGCATGTCTTGCAGCAGCGCCGCATCTTTCCTCCGCCCTTTTCCCATAATGGCAATAGAACACTTCCGTATATTTCCGTCAATGCCTGCGCGGCATGCGCCATCGTTGCCGTTCTGTCCGGCAGGACGGCCTCTTTCCGGCCGTACCTGCCGTAAGGACTTGACAGAACAGCCGGTTAAAGCTCTTTTGTTCTCTGGCCGCACCACCTTTTTGCATGGCGGCACGCCGGGGCGCCTCAGGCTTTTTGCCGCACGGCCGCATCAACGGGGCCCGCCCCCTTCAGGATGAATCATGAAAATACTTCTCACGCTTCTGCTCGGCCTTGTGCTGAGCTGTCCTTCTTCCGCCTTCGCCGCGCAGAAAAACGTCGTGGCCTCGGTGTTTCCCGTATGGCTGCTGCTCCGGGAAGTGACGCGGGACGTACCGGACGTTTCCGTCGGCCTGCTTCTTCCCGCAGGCACCGGCTGTCCGCACGACTACGCCATGACGCCGCAGGACAGACGCACCCTCGCCCGCGCCGACGTGCTCGTGATAAACGGCCTCGGACTGGAAAGCTTTCTCGGCACGCCGGAAAAAACCCGGGACCTCATGAAACCGGGCGCGCATCTCATCGACATTTCCCGCGACGTGGACGGCCTCATGGAAGAGGCGGGACACGAAGGACATGGACACGGCGCGAACCCGCACATCTTCGCAAGTCCAGCCATGATGGCGAAGATGGCCCTCTCCCTGGCCGGGCAGCTCGCCGAAACGGACAAAGACAACGCCGCCCTCTATACGGAAAACGGCCGACGCGCCGCAAAGTCCTGTGAAGCCCTTGCCGGAGCGTGCGCGGCCGCGGGCTCCCGTCTCGCAGGAAAGGGCGTGGTGACGCAGCACGACATTTTCGGCTATCTCGTCCGCGACATGGGCCTGAGAGTGGACGGACTCATCCAGCCACACGAAGGACAGGAGCCTTCCGCAAGAGACATGCTGAACCTTGTGCGTCTCATCCGCGAAAAGGGTACGGCCGCCGTCATCACCGAACCGCAGTATCCGGACCGCGCAGGACAGACGCTGGCCTCAGAGACCGGCGTTCCCTGCATCGAACTCGACCCCGTGGCAAGCGGCCCCGCGGACGCGCCCTTCGACTATTATGAAACCGTCATGCGCGAAAACCTGCGCACGCTGGAGAAAAGCCTTGAGCCCTGACATGACCGCTCCCGCCATCGTCTTCGACCATGTGAGCGTGACCAGAAGCGGCCTCGGCATTCTCGACCAGGTGAACGCCTCCGTGCCCGCAGGCAGCTGCACCGTCCTCATCGGCCCCAACGGCGCGGGCAAGACCACGCTGCTTCTCGCGCTTCTCGGCGAAATCGGCTACCGGGGCCGCATCACCTTGGGCGGCGGAAAGGGCCTGCGCATAGGTTACGTGCCGCAGAAACTCATGCTGGATCGGGGCATGCCCTTCACCGTGGCGGAATTTCTCTGCATGGGCGTGCAAAGGCGCCCCCTCTGGCTGGGCCTTTCCCGCCGGGCAAGGGAAAAAGCGCTCGCGCTGCTGGACGATGTGCACGCCGCGCACCTCATGAAACGGCGGGTGGGCACGCTCTCCGGAGGCGAGATGCAGCGCGTGCTGCTGGCGCTCGCCCTGCAGCAGAAACCGGAACTGCTGGTGCTCGACGAACCCTCCGCCGGGGTGGACTTCGAGGGCGGACGCCTGTTCTGCGAACTCCTCGACGATTTGCGCAAAAGCCAGGGCTTCACGCAGATCATGGTAAGTCACGACCTCGGCATGGTGGCCCATCACGCCACCTGCGTCATCTGTCTGAAACGCCGCGTCATCGCCCAGGGCTCGCCGCGCGAAGTGCTGACCGGCGACGTGCTGCAGACGCTGTTCGGCATGCACATGGGCCTCATCTGCGCAGAAGACCATCTGCACGCCATGCCCAAGGCCGCCCCCGGGCAAAACGGCGGGGAGCATCATCATGACTGACCTTTCCTGGCTCTTCTCTCTGGCCTCCCTGTTTCCGCTGGACGGCATGGACATGCGCTTCATGCAGCGGGCGCTGGTGGCCCTCGTTCTGCTTGCACCCATGACGGCCGCCCTCGGCGTGCAGGTGGTGCACTACCGCATGGCCTTCTTCTCCGACGCCGTGGGCCACTCCGCCTTCGCGGGCGTGGCCGTGGGACTCATCCTCGGGGTGGACCCGCACCTCTCCATGCCGCTTTTCGGCCTGGCCGTGGGCCTTGTCATCATGTTCATGCAGCGCTTCAGCGCCCTGCCCTCGGACACCGTCATCGGCGTGGTGTTCTCCGCCGTGGTGGCCGGAGGTCTCGCCGTGGTCAGCCGCAACAACACCGTGGCGCGGGATCTGCAGCAGTTCCTCTACGGCGACATCCTCACCATGACGGAAACCGACATTCTCTGGCTGCTTGCGCTCTTCGCCCTGTTCGTGCTGTTCCAGATATTCGCCTTCAACCGCCTGCTCTACGCAGGTACGAGCCGGGTCATCGCAAAGGCGCACCGCGTGCCCGTGGCCCTGTGCGAATACCTCTTCGCCGCGCTTCTCGCCCTCGTGGTCATGTTCTCGGTATGGGGCGTGGGCGTGCTGCTGGTCACGGCCATGCTCACCGTGCCTGCTGCCGCGGCCCGCAATTTCGCACGAAGCGCGGGCGGCATGTTCTGGTGGGCCATACTCGTGGGCACAAGCGCGGCCGTGGCCGGGCTCTCCCTCTCCGTGCAGCCCTGGATGGGCACGGCAACGGGAGCCACCATCATCCTCACAGCCTGCCTGTGGTTTCTCATAAGCATAGTCGCGGCCTCCATACGCAACGAGCGTCAGGCCTGATACGGACGGCGGGGAAAAGCGCTTTCCCCGCCTCTTTTGTGCCGCAGAGTTCCGCATCCCGCTCCCGTTCTCCCTGCCTCCTCACGGCTTTTTGCGCCGGGCTCCCCGGGCCTCCGCCCTTCGCGCACCTCTCCGTCCCGTTCTCACTCTCTCCGCTCTTC
>CASFUJ010000091.1 GCA_949297645.1 uncultured Desulfovibrionaceae bacterium | reverse complement strand
GAAGACGCACGGACGATTGGGGAAACATCGAGACCTACGGAAACACCCCCACGTGCGTGGGGAAGACCCTTTCGAGGAGCGCAGTTGCCGCCCGTGTGTAGAAACACCCCCACGTGCGTGGGGAAGACGGCGCACGTTGGAAGCGTTCCGAAGCTGACATGGAAACACCCCCACGTGCGTGGGGAAGACGAAGTCGAGGTCAGCAAGGACAAGGCCGCCCAGGAAACACCCCCACGTGCGTGGGGAAGACGAACCGTGGGTGCACACGCGGTTCAGAATCATGGAAACACCCCCACGTGCGTGGGGAAGACGACTTCCAGTCTTTCGACTCTCCCAGTGATGCAGAAACACCCCCACGTGCGTGGGGAAGACGAACTACATCTATGCAGACGGTCGTATCCTGCGGAAACACCCCCACGTGCGTGGGGAAGACGTTCAAGGACGTAGAAGGGCGCTGGAAACAGCGGAAACACCCCCACGTGCGTGGGGAAGACAGTGGAATATTATTGAACTTTTTGGGATGAGTCAAACAGGAGTTCATCTTTTTCCAGGACAAGCTGGAGACCGGAAATCTCCGTCAGTCGGCGGCGCGTATCTCCTTTGCCGTATATTCTGTATCCCGGCGCGGTGGAAATTCGTTGGAAAATCAGCAGACCGCTTCGAGCCGGACAGTTTTCAAAAAGATAGTCGATGACGCTCCGGGCTACGGAATCTTTGACGCCGGAGACAAAGACATTTGCTCTCGGTTCAACGAACCAGAGCTTCATTCGACCGCGTACTGCAGGGGGCAGATGGTTAGCGATAACGACGAGCACGTTTTTCTCCTATCAGGCTTTCTATGTCTTCCGGTACACGCTCAAGAAGCTTCATTTCCAGTACACGCTTTCGAAAGGCTTCCGATACGGTATATTTATTATAGACGCCTGCCAGATGCAGCGTAAGGGAAAAGGCCAGGTCTATACAGAGTTCCGCTTTATAGAGGTCTGCAAGGTCATAGATGAAAGGCAGCGGGCTGCCGGAATGGATGAACCCAAGATGCGGCGAGTAACCAAGACTGTGTACGCAGGAACAGAGAATTCCGTATAGCGCGGCATTCGTGGAAGTGAGTATCTGATTGGTGATATCGCTCAGTTCAAAATTGCCCGGGGTGAAAGAGCGGCCTTTCCATCCGACATTGTACTGCCGGGCCTTTTCATCGTAGAGTTTGCGAACGCGCAGACCTTCCATGCCCATCATTTCCTGAAGCGTTTTCTTTTCAAGGTCGGCCTCGGGAAAGCGTCTGGCAAAAAAGTCTCGCGCCACGGAGACGGAGTGTTCCGGGTGGGCGGCGAGCCGTGCCTGTCGGAGCATGTTGCGGGTGTTCGCCGTAGGCGAATATCCCGCGGCATAGAAAAGAAGAGAATCCTCGCCTACCCAGCACAGGGAGCAGTTCGCGGCCGCCGCCGTTTTGACGGCCTCATGGGTGATGCTGGTGCCGGGCCCGAGAAGCAGGGTGTTGATGGTGGCAATGGGCAGACGCACACGGTCGCCTTCGGCGTCTATCCATTTCAGACTGCTGTCGTCGATTTCCAGCCTTCCGCGCTCCAGATAGAGAAAGGGATACTTATCGGAAACGCGTGGCAGTGTTTCACGTTTTATGGGAATGAACAGCCGTTGATATGGTTTTGTTTCAGAAGTCGGCTGAGATGTCTGTGTCATGGAACCTCCCTTTGTGCCATGGGCTGATACGGCTGCTGCAGCCAATCCGGCGGCCGACAGTTGAGACAGAATGTTCGCCGCCTGAGAAATTCAGCGATGCGTCAGCGGTTCCCTGTGAGGAGAGACGGGGCATGAACGTTCCCACGGCATGGGGAAGCCGATACCCGCCATGGCCCTGAAGTTTTGCTCAGAAGTCTCTCTTCGGGCGTGGGAAAGACACCATGCGGAGTTACCATCCTGAGCAGTGGGGAAGCGAAGCGAGCGGTCCCAAAAAGGACCGCGCATCCGCCTCCCCACAGGAGAGGGGAACGTGTCAGTCTGTCAGGTTCACAACGGTGACGGTTCTGTCTTCATAGCTTTTGTGCAGGCCGAAGGTTACGGGTACGTCGTTGAGCGACATGGCGTTGCCTTCCTCATGCACGCCCGGAAGAACTTGGAATATGGCCGTGCGTTTTTTTTCTTCAGCAATGGTCCGGGCACGCTCCAGCGCTTCCGCCTCACTTCCGAAAAAGCCGCGGAACACCATGTCCGTGGGCACGCAGCTCTTGCGACCGAGGCAGATGGGCCATACGGGAGTCGTGAGTCCCCCGGTTATTTCCTGTTCCATGGCTTCCGGTACGGCAAGGGCGCAGGCATAGGCCATGTCCTGAAGGTAGTAGCGATAGGTGAGTTTTGTTCCTGACCCGACAGGGGGCTTGCCGTCCGATTTTTTGGGAATGAGCAAATTCTGCCATGCATCACGGCTGTCGTAACCGCTGCCCACCATGTGGAAATCCTGCAGGAGCGGCTGCCGCCCGGGGGCTCCGAAGCGGTTGAGAGGCGCGAATGCGAGAACGGTCTGCGGCAGTTTTTTCATGGCGGCGAGCCATTCGCGCTGTTCACCCCCTCTTCCCATGGCGCAGCACAGCAGGCCGAGTATGCCGGAGCGGGTGGGAAAGGGCAGCGTGTCGCGTCTGCCGTAGCGGGAATCGGCTCCCCAGGACTGCAGGGGAGCTTCCAGCCAGAGAAGCAGCGTTCTCATGCCTGTTCCTCAAAGGGCTTTACGAAGGCGGCAAGACCTTCGGCAAGCTCGTCGATGGAAATCTCGGCCTCGGCCCTGCCGAAGATGAACTCGGCCTTTTTGCCGTACAGCGAGCCGGCCTGCTTTTCCTGACGGGCAATGGCCGCATCCAGTGCGGCGATGCTGGGAGCCAGAAAGCCTTCCTGCGGGCGCACGGGAGATTCGAAACTTACCTGCATGCCCTGCCCCCTGCGCACCAGCACGCGCGCGTAGTCCCAGAGATGCAGCCCGGTCTGCGTTGTCTGGCGCGCCGAGGGAACGGCCAGATAGAGCGCCTTCACAAAGCTGGAAACCGCGTGGGCAAGGCCGACGCCTTCCAGAGTTTCCGCAAGCTGGCCCAGGTCGAGGCTCACATAGCGGTAATAGGTGGCGGAGTTGAATTCCAGACTGCCCATATGTGCCGAGCCCTGTGTGATAATCCCCATGGGGTCGTCATCGAGTGCGGTGAAGAATTCGATTTCGCTGTCCACGCGATGGGTGGAAATGGCATGGGCAAAGCTGGCCGCGGCGGAAACGTTGAGCTCGGGGGCCTGCGCCACCATACGGCCGAACAGCGCGATATCCAGTCCGTCTTCCGCGGGCTTGAAGTACTTTTTGTGGATTTTTTTGAAGGCCGGGGTAAGGGCGTTCTTCTTGATGGCCGCTTCCACGGAGAAGTTGCCGGTCAGCGCGGCTTCGGCAACGGCGCGGGCCTCGCTTTCCGAGAAAAAGAGCAGCGTATCATCCACCAGCGCCTTGGCAAAGGCTTCGGAAAAGACCTTCGCTTTTTCCTCATCGGCCCCGGCTTCCACACATGCTTTCCTGAGGATGTCTTCCACCTGTTTGGTGCGCAGGGCCGTTTTTACGCCCAGCTCCTGAAGCTGAAGGCGCACCTGCCGCTTCCAGCACTGGGAACTCACGCGGGCGCGGGTGACGCCGCCCACCACGGCGCTTTTGGGCGCGCCTACGTCGTCGCGGTTCAGGCAGGTGACGGGGAAGGACTGGAGAATATGGAATTCGATGCGGTACCCTTTGAGAGCGTTCATGGTATGTCCTTTTTCGGTTGAATCTGATGTCAGAGCATCCGCCTGGCGGGCGGCTCTCCGTTTTTGAGAGACAAACATATGCGGCGTCATGCGTCGCTAGAAGATAAGAGGCGCGAGCTGGAGCAGACCGCAGCCGAAAGCCTTGCCGTGCCCTATGCCGCGCGTGAAGCTGCGGACAAAGAGTCCTCTGTCCTTCACGGTAAGAGTGCCGGTGATGCGCGCCTTGCTGAGAGTTATGGGTTTGTTGTCTTTGGGAAAAACGTCCACCGTGATGTCCGCCACCTGTACGGTTTCAGGGCGGGGCAGAAAGCCCCACAAAGGAGCCTTTTCCAGAAACCAGCGCTCCACGGCTTCGCGCCCTCGCAGGGGTTTACGTTTACCGGAGGCGCGGTCTTTGCGCACAGGATTGAGGATGATTTCAAAGCGGTAGTTTTCAAAATCGAGAAAGCCGTCAGGCAGTTCCCGGCTTTCAAGACGGCCGTGTTCCGGCTCTTTCGCCGCACGGTCGGAGAGTACGAGAATGCGCCGCATGCCGTTTTTTCCGCCCTTGTCCGCAAAGAGTATGCCGCTCGGGCCGCCTGCGCCGCAGCGCACGTCCGGGAAAAGGTCGTACACCGCCCGGTGCAGAGAATAGCTGTCCGAGAGACGCAGGGCGCGGCAGTCGTGCAGCGAGAGAAGATAGTGGCTGACGTACATCATGCGTCTTCACCGTCCGGTTCCGACTCGTTTTGGGGAAAGAAGGTCCAGTAATCCGTGCTCCAGCGCCTTTTTATGCCCTGCTGTCTTTCCGGGTATCGGAAGGCCAGCACTTCTTCCAGAAGACGGGCATAGGAGAGTTTTTCCTTTGTCCGGGAATCGATGAAGGAGAGAAGCTGCCGGAGCAGACGACAGAGCTCTTCCATGTCGCGGCAGTTCAGCAGCCGGCGAAGACGAGAGCGGCCCTCCTCACACTCATCGAAGCAGGATGCCAGGGCCCGGCCCAGCGGGGCCGTGCCGTCCACAGGGGCATCCCTGCGGCACATGGGGGCGATTACGGCCAGGCAGGGCAGAAAATCCCTGTCCTCAACGTTGTTGTACAGGAGAATTTCCCACGACTGAATAGCGAGATTTTCGCTGCTGTCGGCCCGCCTCAGACGGGCGACGGCGCCCTTGTCCCTGATTTTCGGATTGTCTCCGAGTCTGTCCGAAATCCACTGCAGAAGTTCGGTATATCGGCTTTCGGTATTTTTCACGGCTGTTTCCTCCCGGGAGCGGGGGCGATATCGGCTCCATTCATCAAATTGACGGCCATCTTCATGAGGACAGGCTTCATCGTAAAGCAGGAGTACGAAGCCGTAACAGCGGTTGAGCAGTACGTTGCGGGCCTCTTCATCTTCGCAATTTGCGACAATGTCCGGCGCCAAAGGTTCGACCATCCGCCAGAAATGGTCGGAAGCCTCGGCGGCGATATTTCTGGCATGTTTTTCTTCCGCCTTCATGGCCAGCCGGTAGCGCTTCACTGAGCCGTAAAGCAGCCGCGAGAGCTTTTCCGTCTTGTCCACCATGCCTTTAAAGCTTCGGAACCAGGTTCCGCCCAGTTTTTCGATTCCTATTCGGTATTCCGATTCCAGTTCGTCGTTTTTGCCGGAAAAATACTGCTCGCCTGACTGACTGCTTACGCTGGCTCCACCGCTCCACACTCCAACCTCGCGGATGCCGCAGAGGTCCCGATAGGCTTTGAGTCTGGACAGCCCTTTCTGAAGGCCGAGACAGAAGAAACCGGAGTCGCTGCTCTGTGCGTCGAGAAAGGAAAGCAGCGCCGGAAGCTGCCGCCATGGGCGTATTTCCGGGTTGACCCACAGTGCGCGGGGGTTGGATGCGGAGGCGTCCATGGCAGCGGAGGGGTCAATCATACCGGACTGATAATCGGGATGGACTATGCCTTCGGTAAAGCGCAGGCCGTCTTTTTCCAGCAGGCAGAAGCGTGCCATGGGCACGAGCCGGCCCATGAGACTTGTTTTGAGCGCACGGGCCACGGGGCAGTCCTCTCCCTGCGGCATGACTTCCCACGGAGGGGTTCCGAGCCCGTTTTCCCATTGCATCTGTCCGTCAATATCTTCCTGTGTGAGCAGATTGAGCCACAGTGTTTCCAGCAGGGAGCCTCCCACAAGAAAGGAATGCAGCAGGCCGTCCTTGCCGAGGGCCGGGCCGGGTTTGCCGCTGACCTTCTTTTCATAGCCCGGGCTGAGCACGAGTTTGTTGTCCGGCTTCTTGCCGCCCAGACACAGAGACTGCTGTTCAAGCAGCAGCAGAGCCTTGTCGGCATCGGAAAGTACATGTTCTGCCTGTTGATGGAAGAGCCGCGTCGTATTCCCGGAGGCAATGTCCGGCATGGCGGTGCCGTAAGACTTTGAAACGGCTTTTCCGCATGCTTTGAGTTGAAGAAAGGGGTGCTCTCCGTAAAGGAAAAAGGCGTCATGATGCTCTTCCAAGTAGGTGAGTACCCTTTTCGCGAGCCCTTGGGGGCCGAGTTCGAGCCATTCTTCATCGTCGGCAGGCGTACAGGCGGTCTGGGTTACGGCCGTTAGTAGTTTGAAGACGGAAATTTTGTTGAGCGGAGAGCCTCCCGGCAGGGGAGGCAGAGGTTCCGAAAAGATTTGCCGGAGGGAAACCCGGTCGTGTCCGAGTATGGGAATCCACGGCTCGTCGATGAGGTTGAATCTGTTTTCTGTCACGAGTCCTCCTTTATGATGGATGTGACGAAACGGGGTCAGACGGTTCCAGATATCGGTATCCAGTCATGTCGGGAGAGTGAGGGCGAAGGGATACAGGAATCTGGAAACCGTCCGATGAAAATATTTTCTACTTAATTACTGTTAAGTCAATATGTACACTATAAAAAGGGAAAGAAATTCTTTCCCTTTGCCCCCCCAGAAAAGAGGGGAAACCGCTTCGCAAGGGGCGGTTCGACCTACTTACTGGAAACACCTTCACAAAGGGTGAAGAGATGTTTTTTCTTGCAGGGCAAGGAAAAACTGGTCGAATGCGAAGCATATCCTGTTTGTTTATATGAAAATTCTTATCCCGGCAAGTCTTCCTTCTCCCAGCCTGTGCGCGAGGTGTAGCGTCCGCGGGACTGCCCCGGGGCGCAGAGGTCTTCCAGCGAGTCGTCGGGGCGGATTTTGGCAAGGTACAGAGGCTCGTACGTTTTTCCGACCGGAAGATAGAAGCTGAAGAGACGCCGCCAGCGCTCCGTGACGTTGACGGACTGCGAGAAGGAAGCGCTTTTCTGCCGGATGCGCACGATGTTGGCAAACAGCGCGGCGGATATGTTCAGCCTTGTTGCCGGGGCCCGGTCGAGGCGCACGCTTTGCCCGTCCGAAACCAGGACTTGCTGCA
>CASFUJ010000090.1 GCA_949297645.1 uncultured Desulfovibrionaceae bacterium | reverse complement strand
CTACGACGACGTGGCGGACGAGGTGATCGCCTTTTTCGAGGAAAAGATGGCGGCCCTCGTCAGAGCCGGACTGCCGGAAGAGCACATCATGCTCGATCCGGGCATAGGCTTCGGCAAGAGCGCGGAGCACAACGCCACCCTGCTCCGCAGCATGGAAAGGCTTTCGGCCCTGGGCAGGCCCCTGCTGCTCGGCGTTTCCCGCAAGAGCCTTTTCGGCGATCTTCTGGGGCTCGACGTTGCGCATCGTGGCGAGGCCACGAACGTATGCACCGCCCTTCTGGCCGCACGCGGCGTGCTGCATCACCGCGTGCACGACGTTTGTTCCGCACGGCAGGCGCTCACGCTTGCCGAACGATTCACCCCCTGGAAGGACTGACATGTTCACACTCGGGCAGTTGACCTTCGGCTGGCGCGACCTGCTGGATATCATCATAGTGGCCATACTCTGCTACTACGGCATCCGCTTCGTGCGCGGCACCCGCGCCATGGCGGCCCTGAACGGCCTGCTCTTCCTGCTCGCCCTTTTCGCGGCGGCGCAGTTTCTCGGCCTGTTCACCCTGGTCTGGCTTCTGCAGAACGTGTTCAGCTCCCTCTTTCTCGTGGTGGTCATTCTCTTCCATCAGGACATACGCCAGGCCCTGTCCAACATGAATTTCCGGCATCTGTTCCGGCGCAAGAGCAACGTGCGCACGGAAATGATAAGCACGGTGAGCCGCACGGCCTGTGCGCTCGCGGCACGGCGCATCGGGGCCATCATCGTCATCGAGCGCAACGTGGCCCTCGGCGACATGATGGAAAAGGGCGTGAAAATCGACGCCGTGGTCTCGCAGGATCTGCTCGCCACCATCTTCTTTCCCAACACGGCTCTGCACGACGGCGCCGTCATCATCGGACACAACGACCGCATCGTGGCCGCAGGCTGCGTGCTGCCGCTGGCCAACGTGGCGAGGCAGCATTTCGGCACGAGGCACCGTGCGGCCATAGGCATCACGGAAGTGAGCGACGCCATATCCATCGTGGTGTCGGAAGAGCGCGGAGAGGTCACGCTAGCCCAGGACGGCCATCTCTCCAATCCCCTGAACCAAGAACGCCTGGAACGGATACTGGCCAATGTCCTCAATCAGTAACAGCCGCATTCAGACCGTTCTTTCCGTACTGCTTTCGCTGGTCATCGCCACGGGGCTGTGGTATCTCGTCGTGGGACGCGACCATGTGGAAACGCAGGTCGAGCTGCGCGTGGAATACCGCGGACTGCCGGAAGGGCTCATCATACGCGAAGGCATGGTCAACCACATTTCCGTGCGTCTGCGCGGCTCCGCGGAGCTTCTGCGCAATCTGCACTCGCGCGACCTCGTCTATACGGTGGATCTCTCCGGCGTGCAGCGCGGGGCCACGGCCCTGCCCCTTGCCGTGGATTCCATTCCCGACTTCAAGGCCTTCGAGATTCTGGAAATCATGCCGAGTCGCCTCGTCCTCGAGGCGGACGCCCTCACCGAGCGCGTGGTGCCTCTGGAAAACAAGCTGCTGCCGCTTCCGGCAGATTCGCCCTACGTCATTTCCCACCCCATACTCGAGCCGTCCTTCGTCACGGTGAAGGGACCGGAAACGCAGGTCAATTCTCTGGACAGGCTCATCGTGGTCTATGATCCCACCAAGAACGCCAGCGAAGGTCCGCACGAGGCCAACGTGGCCATCGTGGCCCCGCCGCAGGTGGAAATCACGCCGCCCGTCACCACCCTGCGCTATTCGCTGGACATGAAGACCAGCAACGTGAGCCTCAACCGCGACGTTCAGCTCGAGGACGAGGAGGAAGAGTACGCCGTGGCCCCCTCCGCGGTTCATGTGGAACTCTCCGTGCCCGAGTCGCTGGTGGAAGACAGGGACTATCTCGACGCGGTGCGCGTGGTGGTGCGCACGCCGCCGGACTTTGCGCCCGGCAGCCGTCTGGAGGTGACGCCCGTGGTCATGCTGCCCTCGGGCGCGGGCCTGATAAGCATCGACCCGCCGTCCGTCACGCTGATGAACCGGCAGGAAGCCTCTTCCTGGGCCCCGGCGGAGAGCATCTTCAATATGCCCGCTTCGAGCTACAACATGAATTTGTCCGCCCTGCACGTCACGAGGGACTTCTCTCTGAACGACATCGTTGTGCCTTCCGACGTGTTCCAGCCCGGCGACCTCAGCGTCAGTCCCGCGCTGCCCAACGGCGCCGCCGGGGCGGCCGAGAACAGCAGGGACACTCAGGTTCTGAACAGAGCAGCCCCCGGGGAGGCCGCATCCTCCGGAAACGACGGGAACGCTCCTTCCGAAAGCGCGGAGAGTTCCGCAACGCAGAAACAACCACAGGAATAGCCATGTCTGAACGTCTTTTCGGCACCGACGGCCTGCGCGGCCGCGTCAACACCTATCCTCTCACCGCGGAAATGGCGCTGCGTCTCGGCCTTGCCGCGGGTACCGTGTTCCGCTCCGACGAATGCCGCCGCAAGGTCATCATCGGCAAGGATACGCGCCTTTCCGGCTACATGTTCGAATCCGCCCTCACGGCCGGGCTATGCGCCGCGGGCATGGACGTATATCAGGTGGGCCCGCTGCCCACGCCCGCCATCGCCTTCCTCACCCGCAACATGCGGGCCGATTTCGGCGTGGTCATTTCCGCTTCGCACAATCCCTATCACGACAACGGCATCAAGTTCTTCGACCGCGAAGGCTTCAAGCTGCCCGACGCCGTAGAAGACCGCATGGCCGAGCTCATTCTGGACAAGGACTATGAATGGGACTATCCGGCCTCCAACAAGGTGGGCCGCGCCTACCGCATCGTGGACGCCTCGGGCCGCTACATCGTGTATCTCAAGAGCAGTTTTCCCCAACAGCTCACGCTGGACGGACTGCGCGTGGTCATCGACTGCGCCAACGGCGCCAACTACAAGGTGGCCCCCCTCGCTCTCGAGGAACTCGGCGCAGAGGTGTTCCGCCTCGGCACCTCGCCCGACGGCCTGAACATCAACTACCAGTGCGGTTCGCTGCATCCTGAGACTCTGCAGGCCAAGGTGCGGGAAGTGCGCGCCGACGTGGGTCTCGCCCTGGACGGCGACGCCGACCGTCTGCTCGTGGTGGACGAAAAGGGCCGCCTGCTGGACGGCGACCAGATCATGGCCATCTGCGCCGACGACCTCATGAAGAAAGGCAAGCTGAACAAGAACATTCTCGTGGGCACGGTGATGAGCAACATGGCCCTCGAGGTATTCATGAAGGAGCGCGGCGGCGAGCTTCTGCGCACAAAGGTGGGCGACCGCTACGTCATCGAGGCCATGCGCCAGCACAACGCCATGCTCGGCGGCGAGCAGTCCGGTCATCTCATTTTCCGTGAGTACGGTACGACGGGCGACGGCCTTCTGGCTGCGCTTCAGATTCTGCGCATCATGCGCGAGTCGGGCCGCCCCCTTTCCGAACTTGCCGACAGACTCAAGCTCTTTCCCCAGAAGCTCATCAACGTGGCCATCACCCGCAAGACGCCCTTTGAGAAGTGCGAAAAGCTCATGGCCGTCAAGGCGGAGGTCGAGGAGAAGCTCGGCGCCACCGGCCGCGTGCTTCTGCGCTATTCCGGCACGGAAAACCTGTGCCGCGTCATGGTGGAAGGCAGGGACGAGGATTACGTCCGCCGCGCCGCAAGACGGCTGGCAGATGCGGCAGGAGAAGAACTGCGCTGATACGGCTCCGGCGCGGGGAGAGCCGCCCCCGCGCCTTTCTGCCTGTCCGGTTTACCCGAAACGCCATCAGGGGATATTATGGCTTTTGAAATACGGCAACAGTTCAAACTGAGTCAGCAGCTCCACATGACGCCCATGCTCAAGCAGGCCATCTCCCTGCTGCTCTTCTCCCGTCAGGAGCTTGTGGAGGCCGTGCAGAGGGAGCTGCTGGAAAACCCCTTTCTTGAGGAACGCGAGACGGAAAGCGCGTCTGTCGCGACGGACATGGAGCAGAGCAGCCGCGGCACGGAGCAGGACAGCCCCTGGCCGCAGGAGGAAGTGGCCCGCAGTGCGGAATGGGAGGAATATCTCGGCGAGTTCTCCAGTCAGTCGCGCATAGCCCAGCAGGAATACGAGTCCGCGGAACAGGAAGGCAATCCGCTGGAGGCCTGCCACGCCGCCGAACCCACGCTGGAGGCGCACCTCATGGCCCAGCTTCTGCTCTCGCGCCTGAGCGAAAGACAGAAGGCCATAGGCGAGTGCATCATCGGCAATCTCGACGAAACGGGCTACCTCACCGCCACCGACGCGGAAATCGCCGCGCTTGCGGGCGTGGAAGAAGCGGAAGTCGCGCCGGTGCTCTCCGCCGTGCAGAATTTCGACCCCGTGGGCGTAGCCGCGCGCACCCTTTCCGAGTGTCTGCTCATCCAGATGCGCGCCGCCCACTATGACCGCGACCCCATTCTCGTGAGCCTCGTGCGCGACCATCTGGAAGATTTGGAAAAGCAGCGTTACAAGCCTCTCCTGCGCCAGTTCCGCATCGACCTCGAAACCCTCAGGGAGTATCTCGGCATCATTCAGAGTCTGGAGCCCCGGCCGGGCGGAAGCCTCGGCAGCGGCGCGCCCAGCTATGTGAGTCCCGACATCTTCGTGCGCAAGGTGAACGGAGAATTCGTCATCCTCATGAACGACGAGGATCTGCCGCATCTTCAGCTTTCTCCCCTCTCCGAGGAGCTCTCCGGGCAGAACCGCTCCAGCGAGGAAAAGGACTACATGAACGACCGCCTGCGCTCAGCGGTATGGATCATCCGCAGTCTCGAAGAACGGCAGCGCACGCTCTATCAGGTCATGGAAAGCATCGTGAAGCATCAGCGCGAATTCTTCGAGCACGGCGTGTACAAGCTGAAGCCGCTGGTTCTCAAGGACATTGCCGAGGATATAGGACGCAGCGAGTCGAGTATAAGCCGCATCACCACCAACAAGTATGTGGGCACGCCCCACGGCGTCTTCGAGCTCAAATACTTCTTCAACAGCGCCCTTTCCTCCAGCGACGGGAGCCAGGTGGGGTCGGAAAGCGTGAAGGCCCGCATCCGCGCCCTCATCGACGGCGAGGACGCCGCTCATCCCCTGTCCGACGAGGAAATCAGCGCAAGACTGCACGACGGCCTCGGCGTGAACATCGCCCGCCGTACCGTGGCCAAGTACCGCGAGGAACTCGGCCTGCCCTCCTCTTCCCGCAGAAAGAAGCATCTGTAGGACGCCGTCTTCCGCAAAGCGCAAGGAGTCCGGGCAAAGACTCCGTGTCTTACGAAGCGGCCCGACAAAAGCGAAAAACGCCGCGTTTTCCGCAGAAGCGCGCAAAGGCTCCCCTGCCCCGCGGCGGACGCCCCTGCCGCGCCCGACACACGCTGCCCGTGCGTGACAACGGGTCTTTTTCCCTGCGTGCGGCCCCTGACCGGGCGGCTCTGAAAAAACAGGCAACTATTTTCCACACTTTTCCCATCGTGTAAACACAAAAATGGCAAAAAGCATTTTTTCTTCATGCTCCGCAAAAAACATTAAACTCGCTTATTTTTCCTAACTATGCACATAGAAACAACATCCTCCGCACATGACGGCCGGACGCACGCGGCGGATGACATATTTCCGCGCCTTCGCGATTGCACATAATCGTAAGTTTTTATACTATCCCCTCATCTGTTTCACATGAACCTGTGTCCTGTTACCCGGAGGATAGTTATGAAGCTTTCCCGTGTGTTCGCCTCTGTGGCCATGGCCGCCATGGCCTGCGGCCTCGCCTTCCCCGCCATGGCCGCCGAGCCCGTCAAAATCGGCGTATATCTGCCCCTCACCGGCCAGAACGCCTTCGGCGGTCAGCTTGAGCTTGACGGCATCAGACTCGCCCAGAAGGCCAACCCCAAGGTTCTCGGCCGCGACGTCGAGCTGGTCGTCGTGGACAACAAGTCCGACAAGGTGGAAGCGGCCAACGCCGTGAAGCGCCTTGTGGAGCGCGACAACGTTTCCGCCTACATCGGCACCTACGGCTCCTCCCTGGCCATGGCCGGCGGCGAAGTCGGCGAAAAGGCCAAGGTTCCCGGCGTGGGCACCTCCTGCACCAATCCTCTCGTGACTCAGGGCAAGAAGTACTATTTCCGCGCCTGCTTCATCGACCCCTATCAGGGCGCAGCCGCCGCATCCTACGCCTACAAGACCCTCGGCATGAAGAAGGCCGCCATTCTCATGGATGTGGCCAACGACTACTCCGTGGGTCTGTGCAATTTCTTCAAGCGCTCCTACAAGAAGCTCGGCGGCGAAATCGTGGCCGACATGAAGTACAATTCCGGCGACCAGGACTTCACGGCCCAGCTCACCGAAATCATCAATCAGAAGCCCGACATCGTGTTCATGCCCGCCTACTTCGCCGAAGGCGCCATCATCATGAAGCAGGCCCGGGAACTGGGCGGCGCCTTCGTCATGATGGGCGCCGACGCCATGGACAACCCCGATACCCTGAAAATCGGCGGCAAGGCCGTGGAAGGCTTTTTGCACACCACCTTCCCCTATGACGTCAACATGCCGAGCATGAGCGACGCCGCCAAAGCCTTCACCGCCGAATGGAAGGCCGCCTATCCCGACAAGGATCCGAACGTGAACTCCGCTCTCGGGTATGTGTGCTACAACCTCATTCTCGACGCCATCACCCGCGCCGGTTCCGACAATCCCGAAGCCATCACCAAGGCTCTGGCCGAAACCAAGAACTTCGCCACTCCTCTCGGCACTCTGTCCATCAACGCCACCCACGACGCCGAACTGCCCGTGGGCATCATCCAGTACAAGGACGGCAAGCGCTCCTACATCGGCGAAGCCATTGCCGAATAATATGTTACGGGCCGGGGCCCGTCCCCGGCCCGCGCCGCGTGCGCCGGATCTTCCGGCCGACGTTTTTTTTTCATGACCTGCACCAACGGCCGCCTGTGCGCCGTGCCGGCTCTCCGGCCTGCGCAGGGCGGCATGTCGCAAGGCGCCCGCACCTTTTACCCGCGGCCGGGACGCGCCAGCCGTCCCATGTTCCGTCTCCGGCCGGAAAGGGTTCCCCATGAGTCTGGATTTATTCCTCCAACACTTTTTCAACGCGCTGACGCTGGGCTCGCTCTACGGCCTCATCGCCATCGGCTACACCATGGTGTACGGCATTCTGCGTCTCATCAACTTCGCCCACGGCGACATCCTCATGCTCGGCGCCTACTTCGTGTTCTACGGCACCACGCTCTTCTGCCTGCCCTGGCCCGTGGCCGTGGTGGTGGCCATCCTGGG
>CASFUJ010000089.1 GCA_949297645.1 uncultured Desulfovibrionaceae bacterium | reverse complement strand
CTTCCGGCGGATGACTGAGGATTATTTTTCCTTCAGGGTGGCGAGCATCTGCTGAATGGCCTTACTGTACTTTCCGGTCGGGTCCGTCACGGTTATCAGCGTAAAGCGGTTGTCCCTGAGAGCGCAGTAGCTTTTGCTTTCCACGCCGTTGCTGGTGAAGGTGAAGGAATATATGCCGTCCTTTTCTTCCTGAGGAGTCGAGCCGTTCAGCTTTTTGGAAAACGCCGCGGCGGCGGCTTCGGCCGTCACGCCTTCCAGTGTGTTGCAGGCGATGGACACGGCCGCTTCCTTGTCGGGGGCCATGATGACGACGCTTCCTTCATCAATAAAGGTCCACCCTTTGGCGATGTCCATGCTGAATTTATTGAATTCCTGTGCGGAAGCGGAACTGCTCAGAAGAAGAAGGAGCGCGATGGCGAGAAGTTTTTTCATAAGATTGTCTTCTTTGTTGGAGAGTGACATGTCGTGGAGGGGCCGTTTTGTCCCGTCTGCTTTTGCGCCGCGAAACGGCGGTCGTCAGGCCTGTATGTCGGCAGAGAGGGGGCCCGGCTAAGATATATCGTACAGTCTGGGGGAATTACAATATTTTTTTGCCGGGATGGGCGGGAACGACAGGAGGAGAAGGCGCAGAAAAGAAGTTTTTGGTCGATGTTTTCACGCCATACATCTGTGCCGTGCGGGGAAAGTGTGTCTGCGCAAGTTGTCTGTACCAGTTTGCCTTTGACGGCAGATGGCAGGAACGTTCCGGAAACATGTCGTCCCAAAAGACGGAAGTGCCGCATATCTGCGTCTGTCCTTTTTGGGCAGAGATGGAGACGACCGGAAAATTTCCGGAAGTGGAGCGGCCTCTGTCATGCTCGTACTGCTTCCAGAGACGCAGTTTCAGCACTTCATAGGTTTTTGCAGTCTCATGGGCATGTTCAGATAGTCGCGGAAAAAAGCTTGTCGTTATCGTCCTGAAGGTGCGGATGAATATGAAAGGGTTTTTCTGCGCCCCCCTGTTCCGTATAGCCCTTGTTGAAGGATATCCCTGCTGCTTCTTTCGACATGAAGATATACCCGTTATCCGTAAGACGTGTTGCCGCAAATACCATGTCGGCCTCATCCCGTACTTCCAGCAGAATATCGATAATGTTTTTTGTCCATATGCCGTTTATGGCGGTACTGCCTATATGTTTGAGGCGCACGCCGGGGATGTCCTGCAGCAGGGATTGCAGAAGATGTGATTCCTCCGCGTATCATCGGGGCAGGCATGAGCGGTGCGGCGTCAGTATGATGGGGAAAAGTCACCACAATTCCTGAAGGCCCATATCGGTCAGCGTTCTGCCCATGTTTTTCCCTTTTCAGAGAGGACTGGGGGCATCCGCCGTTATCGATGTCGCTTTCCCTGCCTGCCGGGGCCCGGGGAGAGTCGGTGTATGCTGTTTATGCGCTTGCTGGGGAGCCTGCCGTAGCATCCCGTTTTCCACAGGGGAACCGGTACTGACGATGGCCCTGACTGACAAAAGACACGAATCGCGTTGAAAAAGAAAGAAAAAAGCCCTTACTACATGGCATATAGTAAGGGCTTCGTGTTTTTTGTGGTGGAGATGAAGAGATTTGAACTCTCGACCCCTGCCTTGCGAAGGCAATGCTCTCCCAGCTGAGCTACATCCCCACAGGTCGGCTTGCGCCAACGTGATGGACTTTAGAGAAGCCGGCCGGGAATGTCAAGTGATATCTGCATGGCAGGTCAAAAAAAGCGCGTCGCCGTCGAAACGTCGGCAGATACCGCGGCAGGGCATGACTCCCCGCGGCAAAATACTTTTGCCGGAAGAGGAGGAGAGGATCAGACGCCCGGGCAGGCGCAGGCCAGGCAGCGGGAGGCTTCCGCCCTTGCGTTTTCACAGGCGGGATGTTGCGCAGCAGGCACGGCAGGGAACGACTGTTCCTGTCTTTCAAAGCATGGGGGCGCATCGTCGCTTTGCAGAGCCTTGTATTCCTGCTCTTCACGGCGTTGCAGTATGCGGCATGCCGTGCGTGCGCTTTTTTCGGCAAACGCCATGGCCTGCAGGGCATTCAGGTGTTTCTGGTTTTTTACGCAGGTTCCAGCGGCAAACAGCTTTTCCTGCACCTGTCCGTTGGCGTCGGCGGGCAGCACCGCGCCTTTCCCGCAGGCACAGAAAACAAGGTCGCAGGATTCAAGCAAGTCGCGAAGTTCCGCCTGACCTTTCGGAGCCGAGGTGACGAAACGTATGCCGGACAGCCGCATCATGCGTATGGTGCGCTCCACGACATCGTGAGGGACACTGCGAACATGCGCCGCCTCGCCGGACGCGGATTCCTGAACCGGAGCGCGAAGAAGGGTGACGGCGGGAGCGGCGGCTGCCTCAAACACCGTGACCTCGTGTCCGGCTTCGCAGAAACGCCATGCTCCCTGCAGACCCGCGGGGCCGGAGCCGATGACGGCGACCTTTTTACCCGACGCGGGGCGGTTGCCCGGCAGAGGGCGGTAGAGTATGTCCGGATACGTTTCTTCCAGATAATGCAGAACTCCGGCCAGGGGCAGCATTGCACCTTCCTCCAGCGCGGGGCAGCAGGCGGCCGCGGCGGTATCTCCAAGCGCGGACAGCAGACCGCCGAAGGGCGTGATGCGGTAAAGCTCCTCACAGGCTTCCTTTTTTGCGGCAGGGGAGATAATCGTACTGCGTTTCGGCATCGTCGGGACATACCGTCGCAGGACGTTGGGAGGAAGCCGCAGTAGGGGGAGTATCGTTCATGGGGAGCATCCTTTGAGCGTAAGCGTTTTTGTTCGAAGAACACCGGACGGGGGCGACCGTGTGCTTCAGGCAGTGAGAGTCTTCTGCTGATAGAACGATAGACCCGCCGCGTCAACCGGAGGGCGGATGCGTGCTGAAGAGCTGAGGGACTGAGCAGAATCTGATTTGTGGGTTCAGTGCGGTGTGTAACGCGTTGATGACTATGGAGTATCAGGTGAAAAGCAGGTCGTGTTGGCAGGGAAAACGCATTATGCCGGAATATCCCGGTCGTCAGGTTTCGGGGCGTCGCAGCGGAAGTTTTTTCTGTTTTTTCGGGAAACGTTATCATGAACCTGAAAAGGCTCATTGCGTTTTTTTCTGCCTGTGGACTATGCTCGGACATAAGACAAAAGGAGGTCGTATGGCTGAGAAAGTATGCCTCGGCATATGTGGAAGCCTGCGCAGGGTTTCTCGCAACATGGGACTGCTGCGCTGCGCGCAGGAGGTCATGCCCGAAGGGACCGTGCTGGAGATTGCGGATATCTCCACTCTGCCTTTTTACGCGGAGGACAGGGAGAAGACGGAAGCCGTCAGGGATTTTCTGAAGAGAGTGAAGAGTGCGGACGCTCTTGTGCTGGCGGTGCCTGAGTATAACTATTCCGTGGCGCCGGCTTTGAAGAACGCTCTGGACTGGGCTTCCCGGGAACCGGGGGATATTCTGGCCGGAAAGCCTGCTGCCGTGATGGGGGCAGGCGGCGGCATGGGAACCTCCCGCGCCCAGTATCACCTGCGCCAGAGCTGCGTGTATCTCGATATCCGTGTACTGAACCGGCCGGAAGTGTTCGCCAACGCCTTTTCCGATGCGTTTACCGCCGAAGGCGATGTGTCTGATTCTCCAGACGGTCGGAAGCTGCGGGCGAAAGTGGCAGAACTGATGAAGACTCTGCGGGAGCGCCTGCAGACCCGTGCATGACCCGGTGCATGCGCGGAACAAGCGCCGGCACGAGAGATTCGCCTCACCGAAAAGGGCGACGGATTCGTGCAGAATGCACGCCTGTCAGGGTAGGCGCCTGCTGCTGCATCGGAAGGGAGTCCTGCCTGAGCCTGTCGCAGAAGGCGCGCCGATATGTTCAGAAAGCGTGCGGTCGGCTATGACAGGGGCCGGACCTGTCCGTCACTGCAGTTTTGCAAAACTCCGCCCTGTTGTGCCTGCGGCAGGTGCGCCGAAAAACAGGTCTGCCGCGGGCACGACAGGCGGCGCTGAACCGGCAGGGAGACCGTCGGTTGCCATGACGGCTTGCGAAGGTGCGGAACGGAAGCCGTACCAGGCATGCCATGACAGGAAGGAGGAGAAGATACTGCCTTCGCTTTCCCTCTTTCTTTTTAACGTGCTTTGACCGGTTACGAGCGCAGGGAGCGAAAGGGGCATCTTCTCTGCCGGGAGACGGGACCAAAAAGCCGGTATGTCTGAAGCATACCTTGACGACGTGAGGGGAACCATCTTTCCGTTCATATCGAAATGGTGAGTCTTTTGTCCGACAAACCGTTGCGGGCGTGAAGAGTTTGTCCGCTTTACGCCCGGCTTTGACGTAGGGCAAAATTATGCCTGATGCCTGGGAAGGTGCCGTTTGCCGGTCAGGGAAATGATGTCTATTCGTATGACGGCCGTCTGTTCCAGCATGGCGTCCGGCACGGGCAGGGTGCAGCGGCTCTGATATTTTTCGGCCAGTGCCGCCAGAGCCGCCTGCTTTTCCTCGTTGTTTTCCACGAGAGATGCATGACCTTCTCCGTACAGACAGGTATAAAACGTCGTCGCCTTTTCCCTGTCGATGGCAAGCATCTCATGAACGGAAAAGCCTACGCCCGGCTGCTGCCGCAGGCAGTCCAGCTTGCGGCCTTCCCGCGCGCAGTGGATATACACCGCATCGTTCAGAAAAACGAAGTTGACGGGAATCACATACGGAAATTCTCCGGCCTGAAAGGCCAGTGTCATGACGTCCGCCTGCCGGAGCAGGCCGTTGAGAAAGGCGCTGTCGGAACATTCCCGTTCTTTGCGTCGCATGGTCATCTCCTGAAAACGATGTTGCAAAAGTATCCGATGGGACTTTTCTGAAAGAGCGACGCGGAATTGTCAATCATTTCTCCGCGCTGTTTCACGGGCGGCCGGCGAGGCCGGGGCCTTTTTTCTGACGACGGGGGCAAAGGCACGGACCGTTCCGGTTGAACTTTTCCTTTCAGGTGAGCGCGGGAGAGAACGTTCTTCGGCGACGTTTTCCGGAGCCCGTTATCTCTTCGGCGGAAAGGCCGCCTTCCTTTCTTGTGCGTGTGCGGCATGCCGGAAAGCGGCCTTTCCGGCATGCCGTGGCCTTCGTGTGACAGGTCCTGCCGTGGAGCAGCCCGAAGGGGCTGCTTTTCGGCTCCCCGCGGACGCGGTAAAAAAGTCCCTGCCTGAAGTCTTGCGTTAATATTCGGAGCCGGGGAAGATGGCGCTGTCGAAGGAGGAGCGCCTGCGGATGGTTTGCGCCGGGAAAAGCGCGCTGTCGGCGCTTCAGGTGGCGATGATTTTTTTTGCAGGAGGAAAATACGTATGCTTGGCGCCATTATCGGCGACATCGTAGGCTCGCGTTTTGAGTGGAACAACTGGAAAAGCAGGGAGTTTACCCTGCTCACGCCGGAGTGTCGCATCACGGACGACAGTGTGATGACGCTGGCCGTTGCCCATGCACTGCTTGAAAGCGGGGAAAACAGGGAGGCGCTTGCCGGGCAGGCCGTTTCTTCCATGCGGCTTTTCGGTCGGCGCTGGGCGCGCGGCTGTTACGGCGGTCGTTTTTCCCGCTGGCTTGTCAGTGAGCATCCGCAGCCCTACGGAAGCTTCGGCAACGGCTCCGCCATGCGGGTGAGCCCGTGCGCGTGGGCGGCGTCCTCGCTTGAAGAGGCGCTGGATCTGGC
Source organism: uncultured Desulfovibrionaceae bacterium (assembly GCA_949297645.1). Taxonomy (GTDB): domain Bacteria; phylum Desulfobacterota; class Desulfovibrionia; order Desulfovibrionales; family Desulfovibrionaceae; genus Mailhella. The sequence goes on along the minus strand of CASFUJ010000089.1, from coordinate 4,264 downwards.
AAGGCGCGTCACCATGGTGACGCACGACCATCCCGAAGGGATACGGGGAGCCGAAGCCGTGACCGCCGTCATCTGGTTTGCAAGGCAGGGGATGGAGCCTGCGGAGATACGCCGCCGCGTGGAAGAGCGCTGGTACCGGCTTGATTTCACGCTGGACGACATCCGCGGAACATACGCCTTTGACGTCAGCTGTCAGGGGTCCGTGCCGCAGGCTATCGAGGCCTTTCTGGAAGCCGAAGGCGTGGAGGATGCCGTGCGCAACGCCGTTTCCATAGGCGGAGACAGCGATACCATAGCCGCCATGGCGGGCAGCATGGCGGAAGGGCGATACGGAGTGCCTGAAGAGCTGCGGGCGCGCGTGCTGCCCATGCTCGATCCGCCGTTGCGTCAGGTGCTGGAGCGCTTTGAGAGGCGCTGGCCGCCCGTGCCGGGCCGGGCGGAGGCTCAGGCCCGGATGTAGAGGCCCGGGCGCAGGCGGTCTTCTTCGCAGTACAGGACGCCTGTGGTGCCGGGGTTGAGACGGTCCGCCTTTTCGCCCCTGTGGTTTTCCAGCGTGTAGCTTCCGGCATGCAGTACGGGGCGACGCATGCCGGGCAGAAGAAGGGCTGCGTCTGAGTCTGCGGTCCAGGGGGAGCGCACCTGCACCTGCCAGCCTCCGTTGCCGGAAGATTCGCCTATCCGGGCGACGACGGGCCGGGGGTGGAACTCTTCGGGCATGGTCTCCACATGTCGTTCCGGCAGAAAGAAACCGGAGCACAGCGGCCGCGACGCCGTATGGAAGAGCTCCGTCACGAAATCATCCGTCGAAAGTGAGGCGTCGCCTCGGGGCGCGACGGTCAGGTTCAGCGCCGTGCAGTACACGTCGGTGACCTGTGCGACATAACCGCCGCTCTTGGTCCGGCCTTCCAGTTTGAGCGCCGCCGGTTTCATGCGCACGATGTCCTCCAGCCAGCGCACGAGGCACAAGTCCATGGGCGCCCAGACGGCGCTGAAATCGTCTCCCTGCGTGATGTCGAGGAAGGGGCCGTCCCTGCGCAGGGCCTCTTCCACCGTGAGGGTGATGCCTCGGTATTCGAAGCGGCAGGGCTGGGTGCAGAGTCCGAGGTTGGCCGCGCGTCCGTTGGCCCAGGCGGAAAGCAGGCAGTGTCCAGAAAGGGAAAGGCACATGGCTCCGTGAACGAACACTTCGAAGTCCATGTCGGGAAAGCGTCGGATCAGGTTCTCCATGGCGTCTCTGCCGAGCTCCCGCGCCAGATTGATGCGCGTCGCGCCCGCTTCCTGCCAGAATTCGACGGCAGAGGCGTTGACGGAATGGGCCTGTGTGGAAAAATGCAGCTCCACGGAGGGGCAGAGCTTTCGTGACAGGTGTATGACGCCGGGGTCGGCGGCGATGAGTCCGTCCACGCCGAGATCGGGCAGAGCTTCAAGCTGACGTTCCACAAAGGGCATATGCGTATCGAAGGGCAGGGCGTTGAGGCAGTAATATACGCGTACGCCTGCGTCGTGGGCGTAGCGTACGGCCTGTTCCAGCTCCCGGCCGTCAAAGCCCCGGCATTTGGCGCGCAGGGAAAGGGCGCTGCCGCCGAGATAGACGGCGTCGGCGCCGTAGATAACGGCGGCTTCGAGCTGCTCCCGGCCTCCGGCCGGGGCGAGAAGTTCCGGAAGAAAATGTTCCGTCATGGCTGCATGGATGGGTAAGAAGGATGAGGGGAGACTTTTCAGACATGCTTGATGCGCAAGGCGACCTGTCGGCCAGCATTTTTAGCCCGCCTTGCAGGGAATGACAAGTCGTCCACGCTGGACAAATGCGTTTTCTGTGTTAAATGATGGCCCGTGCCGCCGGGCGGCACGGGGAGCTTTTTATGAAATATGTTCGGATGGTTCTTTTCTTTGCAGGGCTTTTTTTCTCCGCAGCGGCGAGCGCTTCCGCTGCCGGAGCGTTCGGAGTGGAGCTCGGTGCGGACATCGGGCGTTATACGCACAGTCCGGAACCTGTTTCCGAGAGACAGGAGCTCAGGATGTATGAAATCACGCCGCCCAGCCCCGACGCAAGGTTCGACACCTATGCCGTGGATACGTTTCGCGGAACCGTGATACGCATCATGGCCTCTTCTCCCGATGATGTCACACCTGAGGGAGTATCGACGCTGGAGGTCCTTCACAGCCTGAAGGATGAGCTTATCGCCCGCTACGGTACGCCGTCGCTCTGTCTGGAGGAAGTGGAGGATGCCGGCAACGAGCTGCGCGGGTATCTGGCGGATGAAGGCGGACTGGAAGTGCTGGAATGGAATTTTTCCGCCTCCGGAAAGGGCGCGGATACGCCCGGAGCCGTGTATGTTTTCCTCGCCGGTTCGGAAAAGGAGAACGGAGAGCAGGCTTCCTACTGCACGTTGTATATGGAGAGCGCGGATTATCCCGCCATCAGCGACCAGGCGGAGAGAGACAAACAGTAACATGCGGCCGTACTCCCGCAGGCATACCCTGTGCGGCAGTGCGGAGACCGCTGCGAGGATGTGCGGATGAAAAGAAATCCCGCCGAGATACGCCGGGCATGGGGATGCCTGCTCGGTCAGATTGCCGGGGATGCTCTCGGCAGTCAGGTGGAATTCAAGGATGAGGAGAAGGTGCGGGCCCTGTATCCCGCAGGTATGGACGAGCTCGAAGGAAGCGCCCTCTATCGCACGCTTCCCGGTCAGCCTACCGATGACTCGGAAATGGCTCTGGCACTGGCGCGTTCGCTTGCGGAAAAGAAGGCGTTCTGCGCCGACCATGTGTTTGCCGCCTACAGAACGTGGCTGGCCAGTCGCCCCGTGGATTTTGCGCATGCGGTGTTCCGTGCCCTTCACGGTAAGCCCGATAGCCGGAGCGAAACCAACAGCGCCCTCATGCGCGTGAGCCCGCTCGGCATTTTCGGGGCGCGTTTCGTACCGGAGACGGCGCTTCCCTGTGACGACGGGGCGCAGGGAAACATGCGGTCTCTGACGGAAGACGAGGGAATGAAGAAGCTTGTCCTCTGGGCCATGGAGGAAGCGGCGCTGACCAATCCCCATCCACTTTGTCGTGCCGCCGGAGCCGCCTATGTGACGGCGCTTTCCTACGGGGTGAGGAGCGGTTCCAGACGGGGTATGTGGCAAGCCGCCGTGGCGATTTCCCGTGTGCTGCCTGACTGGAGCGGGTGCGTAAGCCGGGAGGATGCCGACAGGGTGACGGCATGTCTGGAACTTGCAGCCTCGCAGCCCCCTGCCGATTATCAGCAGAATATGAGTCATGTGCTTACGACGCTTCAGAACGGCTTCTGGCAGCTGCTGCATGCTGAAAACGCAGGTGAAGGCGTGCGCCATACGGCCATGCGCGGCGGCGACGCCGCGGCCAATGCCGCCGTGGCCGGCGCACTGCTCGGGGCGGCGCTGGACATCGATTCCTTTCCGCATCAGTGGGCGGACGCCGTGCTGGCCTGTCGTCCGGAAGAGGGACGGGCGGGTGTCGCCCAGCCCCGGCCTGAAGCCTGCTGGCCGCTGGATTTCATGCCTCTTGCAGAGCTTCTGCTGGGCTGAGTCCGAACAGAAGACGTTGTCGGAAAAGCGGCGGTTCAAACGGGCCGCCGCTTTCGTTTGTGCAGGACGCGTTTCACAGAACCGTTCTCGCGGCGGGGAAGGATGGGCAGGCGTTTGCGTTCAGCCTGGGAAAAATGCGATTTCTTCGAGAAGCGTGTACGCTGGCGGAATTTCGTCTCGCCAACGTGTTCCCTGAGGCGGCGCCAGAAAAGGGCCCTCGGAGACAGGCTGCTTTTGTCACTGGACGTTTTCCCGTCCCAGAACTCTGTTGAAGAATTCCTGCAGTACGGAAACGAGGCGGGCATGGATGGCGTCGCGCATGTCCGGTTCCACACTGTTGCACAGGGAAACGAGGGGGACGGCCGGGTCTGCGCCGGGGCAGGGCGCCTGAAGAGCCGGAGCGTCGGCATGGTTCAGAAGTATGTACTCCGACCGGCCGCTCAGCATGTCTGCAAAACGCTCGGCCTGCTCTTCCGGTCTGTTCCACAGGTCCAGCTCCGCGCCTATGAACAGGGAAGGAATATGGACGGTCTCAAGACTTTCTCTGCTGAACAGCATGGAAAAGCCCGGGGACACGAACGCCATGGCCCTGAAGCGGGAATCGGCCACGGGGCTGTTGTGGGAGAGCGGAGGCAGAAGCGGAAGAGCCACCGGAGGCGTGGGCAGAGCATCGGATTTTGCCAGCCTGAGCTGGCGCTGATGGCTGCGCG
>CASFUJ010000088.1 GCA_949297645.1 uncultured Desulfovibrionaceae bacterium | reverse complement strand
CGCCCCTGCTGGACATGGCCGGGCCTTCCGAAGAGGAAATCCTCGCGGAATGCAGCCGCATCCTCGCCCCGCTGAAGAACACCTCCGGCACCATGACGCACAGCGATTTTGAAGATCCCATCCGGCAGGTCATGGACTACTACGCCAAGTTCCGGCGCAACATGCCCGGCATGGCCGTGGCCCTCGACAGGCTGAACTTCATCGACACCTACCGGGACCGCGTGCACGCGAAGAACCTGCACGACCTCATGCGTATTCACGAAGCCTTCGAGATTCTCGCGCTGTGCCGCATACACCTCGACGCCTGCCTTCAGCGCAGGGAAAGCGGCCGCGGCATGTATGTGCTCACCGACTACCCCGAAAAGGACCCGGCGCTGGCCAAGGGCCTGGTGGTGAGCAAGAGCGAGGACGGCCCCTCGTATTCCTGGCTGGAACCCGCCGCCCGCTGACCAGCGAGCCGATGTTCCGCCCCGCCCTTTTCCTCCTCGACAAGGCGGAGGGGGCGGAAGGCCGCAGACCCCTCAAGGCTACCGGAAACCACGCGAAACCAACACGCCAACCAACGGAGATGACTCATGCCTCCTGTATTTCACGAAGATAAATGCGTCCGCTGCGGCATGTGCGTAAGAGACTGCCCCGCCTACATTCTGGCTCTCGACAAGGAACACGACAAGACGCCGCACGTCATCGAAGAGTACAAACACGAATGCTGGCACTGCGGCAACTGCCGCATAAGCTGCGCAAAGGACGCCATCAGTTTCGAATTTCCGCTCTACACCCTTGTCTGAGAGAAATCCGCATGAACAAGCTCACATCCCTTCTGCTCGGCGCGACCCTGATTCTCGCCTCGGCCCTGCCCGCGAACGCCGCGGACTATGTGCTCTCCCTGAACCTCGCCATCGCCCCCATGCACAACCGCTGGACCACGGCCATCAAGCCCTGGGCCGATGAAATCACGAAACGCAGTGAAGGCCGCATCGTCATTGAACCCTACTTCGCACAGGCGCTCAGCAAGCAGGCCGAAGTGGTGGAATCCGTACGCACGGGCGTGGCGGACATAGGCGAAGCCACCTTCACCGGCGGCGGTCTCGGCCGCTACCCCTTCCATGAACAGATTCTCAACCTCGTCCGGCCCAGCCTGTGCGCCGTCGAGGCCGACGATCTCGTCCGCTCCCTGCACGAAAGCTTCCCCAAGGAAGCCATGCAGGACGTGGAGGGGACCCGGCTGCTCTTCGTGGAAGGCCACACCATGGGCATGCTCATCGGTACGCGCGACAAGGCCGTGAAAAGTCTTGAAGACCTCAAGGGTATGAAGATCGGCGTGTCCGGCGGCGGCATCCGCGTGGAGCGTGCCCGCGCCCTCGGCGCCACCGTGGTGGGCGTGACCATGCCCGACATGTACATGGCTCTGGAAAAGGGCGTCATCGACGGCGCGGTGGTGGACTGCGAAGTTCTCGTCTCCCGCAAGCTCGGCGACATCATCAAGAACGTCACCCTCGTGAACATGGGCGGCTCGGTGTTCTACTGCGTCATGAACCAGGACACCTACGACAGCATGCCCGAAGACCTTCAGAAGATCATCGACGACGTGTCCCGCGAATATGCTCCCAAGCTGTTCAAGGATTTCTGGAACGACATGCAGTACAACAGCCTCGCCCTCTGGCAGAAGGAACAGGGCGGCAAGCTGCACATGCTCTCCGACGCCGACTACGCCAAGGCCGACGCGCTGGTGGAGCCCACCTACAACGACTGGCTGGAATTCTCCAAGGACAAGGGGCTTCCCGCCGACGCCATCCTCGCCAGGTTCCGTGAGCTGGAAGCCCGCGACATGACCCCCTGGGCCAAGTCCCGCGCCGCCGAATACGTCACCAAGTAGTCCCTCTGACAAGCATGGCCGGGAGGAGCTTGGCCTCCCGGCCTTTCCCCGTTCTCTCCCGCCCCGCGGGAACAACGGGCAAAAAACGCATCAACGCCCCAGGAGCCAGCCATGGACGCATCAGCCCCCCTTACCCCTCAGCCCGCACCGTTCGCGACCCTGCGCACCTGCGTCAACGTTCTGAAGCCCCTGGAAAAAGTCTGCCAGAAGGCCAGCGCCCTCGGCATGCTCTTCTTCCTCGTCATGGTGCTCATCACCACGGTGGACGTCGTTCTGCGCTATTTCTTCTCCCGGCCGCTCAGCGGTACCATGGAACTCACCGAGTTCTTCATGGTCATCGTGTTCTTCACCTCCGTGGCCTATGCCCAGTGGACGGGCGGCCATATCGTCATGGACGTGGTCACGGCCAAGCTCAGCAGAAAAACGCAGGACCTGCTCGCCGTGGTCACCACCTTCTGGTCGGTATGCACCGTAGGCTTCTGCCTCATCGCCATGGTTGACTACGCCTCCGGCTGCGAGCTCTATTCCCCCACCCTGAACGTGCCCGTGGCCCCCTTCGTGTGGTTCGCCTCCGCAGGCTGTCTGCTTCTGCTGCTCACCCTCGTGCACGATTTTCTCGCCGCCATCCTGAACGCCTGTGAACACTACGGCAAAACGGCCGCCGTCATCGCCGTCATCGTCGCTCTGGCCACCACCGCCGCCTTCCTCTGGTTCGCCACGCACCGACTGCGCGGCTTCTCCAGCGTGGTTCTCGGCATATGGGGCTGCGCGTTCATGTTCTTCCTCTTCTTCTCCGGCATGCCCGTGGCCTACGCCCTCATGGCCTCGGCCGCCGTGTTCATCGCCAACATGCGCGGCACCGTCGCCGCCTGGAACATGCTCGGTCAGTTCTGGTACAACACCGTGGCAAGCTACGACTGGTCGCCCCTCATGTTCTTCCTGCTCATGGGCTATGTGTGCTTCCAGGGCCAGTTCGGACAGGATCTGTACCGCGCGGCCCGCTCCTGGATGGGACACTGGCGCGGCGGTCTCGCCACCGGCAGCGTGTGCGCCTGCACGGCCTTCGGCGCGGTGGTGGGCGACTCCCTCGCCGGCAGCGTGGCCATGTCCGCCATCGCCCTGCCCGAAATGCGCAAGAGCAACTACGACGACGCCCTCGCCATCGGCTGTCTCGCCTGTTCCGGCACCATAGGCAGTCTCATTCCGCCTTCCACCACCTTCATCCTCTACGGCGTGCTCGCCGAACAGTCCATCGGCGAACTGTTCATCGCGGGCGTCATTCCCGGGCTTCTGTGCATGTTCTGCTTCATCGGCGTCATCATGGTATGGGCGCGCATCAATCCCGCGGCCGCCCCGGCCTCGCCCAGAGTCTCGCGTCTCGAAGCCCTCAGTTCCCTGCGCTCCGCTCTGCCCATCATGGCCATCTTCATCCTGGTCATCGGCGGCATCTACGGCGGTATCTTCACCGCCACGGAAGGCGGCGGCGTGGGCGTGTTCGGCATGCTGGCCCTGGCCTGTGTCCTTCGCCGCATGACCACGAAGAAACTCTCCGCCGCCCTCAACGAGGCGGGCAAGTTCACCGCCATGTGCTTCGCCCTGCTCGCAGGCGCCAACCTGCTCGGCAACTTCATGACCCTGAGCCGCATCCCCATGGTGCTCGCCAACGCCATCGCCGCCCTCGACATCGCGCCCATGCTCGTCATGCTCGCCATCATCATCGTGCTCTGCTTCCTCGGCTGCTTCATACCCGCCATCCCGCTCGTGCTCATCTGCGTACCCATCTTCGTGCCCATCGCCAAGGTGTTCGAGTGGAACCTCGTATGGTTCGGCGTCATTTCCACCCTCATCAAGAACATGGCCTGCATCACCCCGCCCTTCGGCATCAACCTCTTCGTCATGAAGGGCATAGCCGACGTGCCCATCGGCCTCATGTACAAGGCATCCCTCCCCTATGTGGTGGGCCTGTTCGTGTGCGTCGGCCTCATCGTGGCCTTCCCGCAGCTCAGCCTGTGGCTGCCTTCCATGATGCACTAGCCGTTCTCCTGAAGGCCGCCTCCCCGCGGCCTTCTCCCGGTCTTCCACAGACAGCAGACATCCCCGCCCGGAACTTCCGCGCGGGGATGTTTCGTCAGAAAAAGAGAGGGTCGGTCTGCCGGAAAATTGCGTCATGTCCTTGCCGTCCCCGGAAACAACAGCACCGGAGCACGGGACCGGGCGGCAGACCATGAAGAAAAAACGCCCGCGGCTCAGAAAACGGCAGGCCTGTGCCGGGCGGCGGAACACGGTGCAAAAAACGCTCTTTTCTGTTTTCTGCGGCACCGCAGTACGGACGCGGAAAAGGCTCTCCCTGCTCCCCCCCGCCCGACGGCGGGGAGAACGCCTTTCCCCCGTCCCCGGCGGAGGCTGCCCCGCCTGCCCGGCAGCGGAAGCCTCACGAGGCGTCCTCTATCCCGACGGCGGGAGCTCCCCTCCGTCTCTCATGCCCCGACGGTGAAAGGGAGGCGCCATCCCCCGCTTCCGCACGTCCGACGTCCCCGCCCGCAGGACGAAACTCTTTCCCTCAAGGACGCCCGTTGCGCTTCTTTCTCCGCCGCCTCTGCGGACAAAAAAACATCCCCGCGCGGAGTCGCTCCGGACGGGGATGTTTCGTCAGATGAAAAAGAGGCGGGAGGCCTTACGCGGCGGCCGCGTCCTTCCTGTTATGCCAGATGTTGAGCACGAAAAGCACGGCCACGAGCAGCACGAGGCTGGTCAGCAGGCAGACCCACGGGTTCGAGGTGACGAAACCGGCCACGAGATAGCCCACGCCGCTGCATCCGGCGGCAAGCAAAGCGTAGGGAAGCTGGGTGGAGACGTGCTCTATGTGGCTGCACCCCGCGCCCGCGCTGGAAAGAATGGTGGTGTCGGAAATGGGAGAGCAGTGGTCGCCGAACACGCTGCCCGCCAGCGTGGCGGAAAGGGCCACCACGAGAAGGTCGGGGCAGACGGCCTGCGCCACGGGCACCACGAGAGGAATGAGGATACCGAAGGAACCCCAGGCCGTACCGGTGGAGAAGCTGAGGAAGCCGGCGATGACGAAGATGAGGAAGGGCAGCATGCCGCCTATCATATTGCCGGTCACCAGCGATTCCACGAACTTGTTGGTCTGCAGCATGTCCTGACACACGCCGCTGATGCCCCAGGCCAGCACGAGGATGAGGTTGGCGGTGAGCATGGCCTTCATGCCTTCCACAGCGCCGTGCATGAATTCGGCAAGACTCATGAGGCGGCGGGGCACATACAGAAGCAGGGCCACCACGAGACCTCCGAAGGAGGCCCACACCAGCGCGGGCGAGGCGTTGCAGTTGCCGAGGGCGGCGCCGAATTCATGATAGGCCGGGTCGTCGCCCCAGTAGCCGCCGCTGTACATCATGGCGAGCACGGCGAACACGATGAGCGCGCCTATGGGAATGAGCATGTCGAACACGTTGCCGTTCTTGGTTTCAAGTCCTATGCCGGTCTGCTGGGCGAGAACGCCGAGGTCGCCTTCCTCGGCGCGCTTTTCCGCGGCGCGCATGGGGCCGAAGTCCCACTTGAACAGACACAGCAGCACCACAAGAGAAATGGAAAGCAGCGAATAGAAGTTGTAGGGAATGGCCGCGATGAAGGCGGCGATTTCGCTTTCAAACGCGCCCGTGGACTTCAGGTTGCTGCCTACGGCCGCGGCCCAGCTGGAAATGGGGGCGATGATGCAGATGGGAGCCGCCGTGGCGTCGATGATGTAGGCCAGCTTGGCGCGGGAAATCTTATAGGTGTCGGTCACGGGCTTCATGACCGTGCCTACGGTGAGACAGTTGAAATAGTCGTCGATGAAGATGAGGCCGCCGAGACCGCAGGTCGAGAGCATGGCCGTGCGGCGGCTTTTGATGCGCGAGGTGGCCCAGCGTCCGTACGCGCGGGAGCCGCCCGCCATGGAGATGACATACACGAGAGCGCCCAGCGCGGAGCAGAACATGATGATGTCGAAGTTGAGGCGCTTGACCATGATGGAGAAGGCCGATTCGATGGTGCCCATGAGCACGAAGTCCGCGCCGGTACCCACGGAATAGATGAAGGTGCCGGTAAGAATGCCGATGAGCAGGGAAGAAATCACTTCCTTGGTCAGCAGCGCGAGCACGATGGCGGTCACGGGAGGCAGAAGAGACATCCACCCAGCATAATAAGGTTCCATATATTCCCCCTGAAAAATCTGACGCGTCCTGAAGAATGCACGAAAAAACGCACGACTCCCGCCGCGGCTCTTCATGATGAAAAGCCCCTGAGCGAAATGCACGGGAAACGACGCCTTCCCCCTCCGCACTCCGCAGGAAACGCCTTGCATATTGACGGAGGCTAGCAGATTATACGTGGCTCTTCAACGTTTTTGGCGGACAATTCAGAGCCCCCCGGGAAAAAACTGCGAACGGCAGGGAAAGAAAACGTTTATTTTTGACAAAAATGTCTTCTTCTCTCAGAACGCGCCCTTTCTCCCGGAGCCTTTTCCGGGAAAAGACGCGGGAAAAAACTCCGGAGCACGGCAGCAGGACGGGACGGGCTTCCCCGCCATGCCGGAAACGACGGCTTCTGCCGAAACGACGCCCCTCCCATGCGGAAGGCGTCAACGACCGCGCTCCGCCTTCCGACGAACCGCGGCTTCTTCCTCCTCCCTTCGTCCCGGCCCCGCCGACCGGAAAAACGCGCCTTCCTCCGGAGTCCCCCGCCTTCGAAAAAAACGCCCTTCTGCGCCCGCTCCGGGCCCGCCGGCCTGCGCCCGGCCCTTTAACAGGGAAAGGCCGGGAGACCCCGGCCTTTCTGCGGGCTCCGGCATGTCCTGCGGAGCCTGACGACTAAAACGCGGGGGAAACTTCGGCGCGCAGCCCTTGCGGACAGCGACGGCGGCGCCGTGCTTTCCCCCGCATGCCTTGCCTAGTCTGCTTCGCCCCGGAGGCGGAGCTGTTCCTTGACGTAGTTGACCATGCCGCCCTTGTCGATGAGCGTCTGCATCATGGGCGAGAGCGGAGGAATACGGATTTCCGCGCCGTTGTCGAGGTCGCGGATGAGGCCGTTCTCGGGGCTGATTTCCAGCCTGTCGCCGTCGCCTATCTTCTCCACCTCGTCGCCCACTTCAAGGAGCATGAGGCCCATGTTGAAGGCGTTGCGGTAGAAGATGCGGGCGAAGCTGTGGGCGACCACGGCGCGTATGCCCGCGCCGATGATGGCGAGAGGCGCGTGTTCGCGGGAGGAGCCGCAGCCGAAGTTGCGGTCCGCCACGATGATGTCGCCTTCCTGCACGCGCTTCACCCAGCCCGGTTCCAGGCCTTCCATGCAGGCTTCGCCGAGCTTGCGGGTATCGGTGGTGACGAGAAAGCGGGCCGGGATGATGGCGTCGGTGTCGATGTGAGCGCCGACCTTATGTACTTTTCCGGTAAAGGACATGG
>CASFUJ010000087.1 GCA_949297645.1 uncultured Desulfovibrionaceae bacterium | reverse complement strand
AGCCACACGGCGGGAGCTTTCCGCCTTGGGCTGGAGCAGTTCTTCGCCGAGGACAAGGCAGCCGTCCCACACAAGTTCGGCTCCCTGCCTGTAAGGGGCGATGACGGCATACAGTCCCCGGCCTGCCGCGTCATAACGCAGGGAAGGCAGAATTCCGTCCTGCTCCGCCAGCTTGAGAAACTTGCGCCGTCCCCGCTCAGAAGCGAAGGCCAGCACTACCTGCCTGTGAGAGGAAACCCACGCCTTCAGACCGGCGGAAAGCTGCTGCCAAGGTCTGTCCTGTTCCGTCCGCCCGGGAAAAAGCTCGGCAAAGCTGTGCAGCGTGCGCTCCTGCATATCCTCGCCGCACAGCTCCGTTCCCATGGTCAGAGGCTCGGCATACAGACGGGGCCTTGTTTCCAGCGCCTTCTGCGCGCCGTCCGCATCGCGCAGTGCCAGATGTGCGGACTGTACAAGGCTGGTCTCTTCCGACTGCACGCGAAGATGCTCGCGCCACATGCGTTCGGCCTCGTCCATATCCTCGCGCAGTTCGTGACGTCCGGGCAGAAAGCACATGGTGTCCGGGGCAAACCAGTCGTCCAGCGCCGTGGCGTCGGCATACAGACATCCGGGCAGTACGCGCATATCGTCCTGTTCAAGGGCGTGTTCCAGGGAGTTTCTCGACGCTTCGGTCATGCGACCGCTCCGGGCCATGGCCTTCCAGTGCGCGCGCACTCCCTTTTTCCACGCCTCGCCGCTGCCGTACGGCGTCACGGGCAGAAGCGTCACTTCCTCCAGATGTCCCACGGAGCGCTGGGTGGCAAAGTCGAACACGCGCATTTCGTCCACGGTATCGCCGAAGAACTCCAGTCTCAGGGGCTTCTCATAACCGGGAGGAAGGACATCGAAAATATCGCCGCGCCGCGCCATGTCGCCGGCATGGGCAACCATGGGAACGCGCTGATACCCCCACTCCGCAAGCTGCTCCATGAGCAGCTCCGGAGCCGCGTCTTCCCCGCGGCGCACCGTCATGGCGCGACTGTCCAGAAAATCCGGAGAGGGCAGAAGCGGAATCATATTGTCCACGGTGAACACCACGCCCCGGGCCGCCCCCGTGCGCAGGGCATACAGAACGGCAAAGCGCTCCGCCCAGCCTTCCCGGCTGAGAGAGCGCACACTGAACGGGGGAAGGAACACCCACGGTCTTTCCCATAACGGCGTTTCCACCGGAGCCGGAGCATGTCCGGTCGCAAGTCCGACGGAAAGCTCCGGCGTAAACAGCGTGGTAAGGGCGCGCATGACGGCAAGGGCGTCTCTGCTGCGCACGGCCACGGCGGCATGCCTTCCGGCGCGCACCGTCTCCACGGCGAGACGGGCCAGAGTGGCGGAACCGGCGCGGCTGATCGTCAACCCCGTCTTCTCTTCCATTCTGCGGAACAACGAATCTCTATCCATAATCAACAAACGTGCATGATGTACGGCAGATACAAAAAAAGAACCCCTTTTCGGGGGGACACTTCGTCGGTGATACCAGCAAGCCGACCCGGACGCAAGGCGACCCGCATGAGAGTTTGCGTCGTCCTTTGGGAGCGCCGCCTTGCCAAACGCCCCCGCCCGGCCTATCATGGGGGACATGAACCGTCATCAGAACGCTCTCTGCCGCCTCTGCTTTGCGGGCATGGCGGAACGCCACTGGCGCAGTCATCTCTAAAAAGCTCCGGCATGGATAATGCCGGGCGTCTTGTCCGCCGTCCTTTTTATGAGAAGCTCCCCCTCGTCTGTTTCCCGGACAGAAGATTGACGGGCAGTGCCGTATTCTCCCGCATAAAAATCCGCTTCGCCCCATCTCCATGCCATGAATGATGTTGCAGAACCTCCGCCCTGTTCCGGGCAGTCCCGTCATTCTCATGTCACAGGAGCATTTCCGTGTCCTTCACCCTTTCCTCCTGTCTTCTCAATCTGGCAGGCAGCGCCGTTCTTGCCTTCGGCCTCTATCACGTCCATTCCCTTTCCGGCGTCACGGAAGGCGGTATTCTCGGCGCCACGCTGCTGCTTCAGTACTGGTTTCACATCTCTCCCGCATGGTCCGGCCTTGTCCTGAACGCCGTGTGCTATCTTTTCGGCTGGAGACTCATGGGCAAAGATTTCGTGCTCTGCTCCCTTGTGGCGGGCGGCGGTTTTTCGCTGTTCTATGCCGTCATCGAAGAGTTTCCCCACCTGTGGCCGCAGCTTGCGGACATGCCGCTTGCGGCCTCCGTCATCGGAGCTCTCTTCGTAGGTATCGGCGCAGGCCTCTGCGTACGCGCCGGTGGCGCTCCCGGCGGGGACGACGCCCTTGCCATGAGCCTCTCCCGCATCACCGGCTGGAACATACGCTGGCCGTACCTTATGAGCGACCTTCTCATTCTCACCCTTTCTCTCACCTACATTCCTGTGGAACGCATCGGCTATTCCCTGCTCACCGTCATTCTCTCCGGACAAATCATCGGTCTGTTGCAGCGCCTTCCCGTTCCCGGAGAACACGGACGACCGTAGAAAAAAACGCGGCCGCTCCGCCGGAAGAGACGTCGCCATGAGGAAACTTTTCCCATCGGAGATACCGCCCGAATAGCTGCTTCTTCCGGCCGGATACGTCAAAAGCGGCTTTCCGCCCTGCGTCGTCGGATGCAGCAGCGTCGTGACCTTCGTCAAAAAGGAACCTGCGCTCAAGCGAAGCGCCTTTCATGGATGAAATCCCCGCCGCTTTTCCTTTGCTTTTCCAGCACGGAAAAAACTGCGTCGGACGTTCCATGAACACCTTCCTTTCCGTCGCGGCACATTCTGCAAAAATATGAAGAAAAGGAAAAACATATTAAGAAAAGTACAATCACTTTAAAACATCCGGCACATGCATACGGTTCTGCGTGACAAAAGAGCATGGCCGCTCTACGGAACGAATGTTCCATGAACAGACGTCCTGCCGCCTTCACCGTAACGACGGCTCTCCTGCTCACCTGTCGGAAAATGCGCCCTATTTCATGCAATCGGCGCTCAACGGCTTGACGCGACGCGCAAAAATCATTTTTATCAGGGCCGCGCCCACGGCGCGCGTTCCTTTCGTCACATCCTGTTCAAATATTCTTCGGGGGACTTTCATGATTACGAACTGGCCGCTTGTGTTCTTCACCGTTTTTTCCCAGCTCGGCGCCGGGCTGGCCTTTTTCTCGTGGTGGAAAGACCGGCATGACGCCGCGCCTTCTTCCCGCGGCTGGCAGGTTTGCGCCGTCAGTGCCGCCGTGGCCGCCGTTGCGGGGCTTATCGCTTTCGGCGGCATAGCCTCCGGCGTCATGCTTGCGGCTCAGGCAGGCTGCCTGATTCTGCTTGTCGCCTCCGTTCTCGCCGCCCGCCGCTGCTCTCTCTGCGGCCTTCTTGCCTGGCTGTCCGGAGCCTGCGCCGTCATGGCGGAAGCCGTGGCCGCCATTCCCGGCGAGGTGTGCGCCACCTCCGGTCTGTTCCCTCTCGCGCTCTTCCCGCTCTGCACCGTCATTCTCGGCGCCGTTTTCTCCCAGCTCAAGCAGATGGGCGAACCGGACGACGACACCGTGCGTTACGGCCGCTTCTACATGCCTCTGCGCATCTGCCTGTGGCTCATGCTCATCATCACCGCCATCGCCCCCTGCCTGGCATGGGAAGACCCCTTCATGAGAAAGTCCGCCATCATCTGGATGCAGACGCAGCTTTACTGGATGGGCGTCATCTTCAGCGGCGTGGTCATCGGCCTCTCCCACATGGGCCGCATCACCCTGCTCGTGCAGGCCATTGTGGCCTTCGTCAGCATCCTCGGCCTGCGCACGGCCTTCTATGCCGACGGCGTGCACGGCGTCATCGACATGAGCACGCTGTACATGCACTGATACCCGGTAAAAAATTCCGCGGGTTCAGGGCTTGACAAGCCGGAGCGCTTGGTATAGCTATGACCCGTTGCGTATAACACTGCGCTTCACTGCGCGGAGAGATGTCCGAGTCGGCCGAAGGAGCTCGCCTGCTAAGCGAGTATACGGGCATAAACCTGTATCGAGGGTTCAAATCCCTCTCTCTCCGCCACAATAAAGTCTCAGAAAGCCCTATAAGGCACTTAAAGCCTTATAGGGCTTCACTTTTTTAATTCTGTTAGTCTCACTTGGTCTCAGTTGATTCTTGTGCATATCCGCTCCGGGGATGTATGAAGGGATGTATGGAATCCATGCCTCCCAAGGCACTTTCCGCCATACATCCCCAAGGAGTATTTCATGAGTGGAATCAACAAGTTAACAGACACAAAAATCAAAAAAAAACACAGCCTTCCGACAAGATTATTCAGCTTGGAGACGGCGACAGGCTCTGGCTTGTCGTTTACCCTTCCGGGAAAAAGGTCTGGCGGGTCAAATGGAAAAGCGATTACAGGCAGGCTCAGTTCACCATCGGGCATTATCCGGGCATTTCGCTGAAGCAGGCCAGAATGGAACGGGACAGGATTACCGGCCTGCTGGATCAGGGAATCGATCCCAACGTTCAGAAGAAGGCTGAAAAAACGTTTGCCAGGAAACAGTTGGAAAAGAATGCCAGAACATTTCGAGTGGTCGCTCTGGAATGGCATAAGAAAGAACCAAGGTGCAAACGGAAAATACCCGTCGGCTGAAAATGCAGCGAGTTGAAAAGCATGTCTTCCCCGTCATCGGCGATAAACCTATGGCGTCACTGACCAGGGCTGATCTTGTCTCCATGCTGCAGCAGATAGAAAGTACAGGTCATGCAGAAATGGCACGACGTGTCGGACAGATCGTAGGACAGATATGCCGTTACGCCAGATTACTCGGCGATATTCCCTATGACATCTCTACCGGAATGACGGAAGCGCTTGAGGCCAAACCGCCGGTAAAGCATCGGGCGACCATCACGGAGCCCGAACGAGTGGCCCGCCTTCTTCACGATATTGACGAGTATAGCGGAAATATCATCACACGCTACGCTCTGCGCATCATGCCCTATGTATTTGTTCGATCTCAGGAGCTTCGCCTTGCCCGATGGTCGGAAATCAACTTCGAGAAGCATCTATGGATAATCCCTAAAGAACACATGAAGATGAAGAAACAGCACGTCGTTCCGCTGGCTTCTCAGGTGGAGCGGCTCTTTCGAGAGCTTCATACCTGGACAGGAAGCCATGAGCTGATCTTTCCTTCGACTCATTCCAAGACCAGGGCGATTACGGACGTGTGTCTTCTGAATGCTCTGCGTCGCATGGGATACGGACGGGAGGAAATGTGCATTCACGGATTCAGAGCCATGGCTTCCACGCTTCTTAATGAACAGGGATATCGTCCAGACGTCATTGAAGCTCAGCTTGCCCATACGGATAAGAATCAGGTTCGAGCAGCCTACAATCACGCCCAGTACCTCCCTGAAAAGATTAAGTAAATAGCCGCCCGGGCGGTCCCTCCCCCCCCTCCAGGATGAGCAATTAGAAGAAGTTAGAAAATATTTATAGGAAGTATATGGTATGAACGGGAAGTCCCCACAAACCCGCTGCTCCTCATCCTTCTCCTTTCTCGGATCGACTTCGACGTCAAGCCTTTGACGGTTTCTCCCTTTCTTTAGTGTGAGGGGACGTAATTCTCAGGTCTCAGAGGATGCAGCCAGGAGGCCTGAATTATGAAAAATTCAGACACATTCCAATTCGTTCGGGCATCGGCTCTCGCCGACATTCTGGGTGTCAGCAAGTCAACCATCTGGCGTTGGCGGACTGAAGGCAGGTTGCCCGATCCTTTCCGCCTTTCAAATCGTGTAACAATCTGGAATCTGGAGGACGTTCTCGCCTTCGTTGAACAGAAGCGAGACCTCCCTCTTTAGGCCTATCTTCGAATACGTCATGCCGTACAGGGTAGGCTTGCTCATTGCGCTTGATCAGGCAGTTTATGCTGCTCTTAAGGCAGCCTTTCTCGGCATGCATACATACTCTCCTGCCACCCTGAGCAGGGCTGGTCTCTGGGGGCTCTGCCCTCGCTCTCTTGGGAGTATTTATGATTAGCTATCGCGAAAACGAGTTTTCTTCTCAGGTTACCGACTCTCAACTGCCTTCCGCCTACATTATTCAGTTGCTTCCCTCGAAAGACCTCAAGTGCTTTCCCTGCCCTGTTGGGCCGTTGGAAAAGCATCCCCGTATCGAGGTATTGGGACGCTGTTGTGATGGCTCCAGCCGCCAGTGGAGCATTAAAATGCGCTGGAATACCCCGAAGGGGATACAGGTGCAAAATCTCCCGGAAACTAAAATCCAGGACGATTACAAGGCGAAAAACTTTATCCTTCTTCCCAGGTACGGGTGTCCCATCACTCTTGATTATGGAAAGTCTCTTCATGATTTTCTTCAGGAGATCAGGAACGAGCTCCCGGTTATCATTGACGTGCAGACTCCCGGATGGTTTCAGGATAGCCAGTATGTTCTCCCGGAGGAGAGCGTGGGAGTGGCGGCGGAGACTATTCCTTACCTGTCTTCTGACGGCTACCAGGAAATGTACCGGTGCCGGGGCACTCTTGACGGGTGGAAAAGACTTGCCGAACTGGCTTGTGGAAATACCCGGTTGGAGTTCGCTCTCTGCAGCGCATTCGCCGCGCCGCTGCTTCGCCTCCTGAATATTGAAGGCGGAGGCTTCCATTTCGTGGGCAAATCCTCTTCGGGCAAGACAACGGCCCTCACTGTTGCCTCGACAGTTTGGGGGCACAGAGTCAGATCATGGCGAACAACCGAGAACGGACTGGAGCATGTAGCGAAGAGCCATAACGACAGTCTGCTTCTTCTGGATGAAATCGGCGAAGTCAATGGCAGGCAGCTTGAAAACATCTGCTACATGCTGGCCAACGGAGAAGGCAAAAGCAGATCGACCCCTTCGGGCAGGCAGCAGCGCTCTTTTTCCTGGGGTCTTCTGTTCCTTTCTACGGGAAAGGTCGGGCTTGCGGAAAAGATGGCTTCCAGACAGGGGCCTAAAACAGGTCAGGAAGTACGGTTTGTCCCCATTCAGGTTTGCAAGGAGATGCTGGGAAGCCTGCACGACTATCCCGATGCAGCATCTTTCATTGAAGCTGTCAAAGTCCTCGCCATGGAAAATCAGGGACTCGCAGGCAGAGCCTTTTTAAACTGGCTGACGACTGATATGCGTGCCAGGCTGGAAGATCTGCAGGCAGCGCGAAAAGCGAAGGAGCGGTTATTGCTGAACGTCGATGCTGCACAAGGTGAGGAAACTATTCAGCGTATTGCCACTCGATTCGCTGTAGTCTGGGCAGCGGGAGAAGCCGCGCAGCAAGCCGGAATTCTTCCCGGAACGATGAATGTCGGAGCTGCGGTCAGAAGCTGCTTCAAGAGCTGGAGGAACCTCTATCAAACGCCGGAGGAGAA
>CASFUJ010000086.1 GCA_949297645.1 uncultured Desulfovibrionaceae bacterium | reverse complement strand
GAACCACCGAAGTCTTACGACGACAGATTTACAGTCTGTTCCCTTTGGCCACTCGGGAACCCCACCACGCTATACAAAAACGCTTACGCGTTCTTGCCGCAACCGGAAGAAGGAGCGTGACCTTCACCGGCCACCCGAGTCTGACGACCCGGGAAATTCGGAGTTCTTCTCAACGCACTCCAAAATATGGAGCTGGCGATGGGAATCGAACCCGCAACCTGCTGATTACAAATCAGCTGCTCTGCCAGTTGAGCTACGCCAGCAGCAGGTATGGGAACTTATCTCAAAAAGAAGTATCTGGCAAGCAGATTTTTCTTCTGTCCGGCGTTCCCCGCGAACAGCAAAAGACTTGTATCCAAGAGCCCGGACTTTGTAAAGCCTTTTTCTTCCCTTTTTCCAATTTTTTTTACCTCGGGCGTATTTTTATCGGCCCCGCACCTCGCGCCCTCCTCTTTTGCACATTTTCCCGCGCAGAAGAACGGAAACTGAAGTGGCAACGCCCGAAAAACGGAAAGCGGCGCCTGTGCGGGGAAACGCACTCAAGGCCGACAGAAAGCCCGGGGCTTCTTCCTCTCTTGCGGAAAAAGCACGGGCCGGAAAAACGCTCTTCTCTGCGTGGTGCATCCATCCCCCCCCCTTCCAAGGCACCCGGCAGGAATCCTCCCCTTGCAAGGCCTCCCGCAAAAACGATTCACCACCGGGAAAACAGTATCCCTCTGTGTGAATCCTCCGAGAGACCTGCACGATGCCGCCCCGTTTTCCGGGGACTGAGGCAACGGGCAACACAGTCCTCTTTCTGTTCCTGCCGTCCCCCCCGACTTTTCTTTTCGGGTCCTGTCGCAACCGCCCGGTCTGATACTCATGCGCCGGAAACATAACTCATGGCGCGCCCTCCCCCGTCCGTGCCATACTGGCATGGGGAAAGATGTCCTTTCCCGCATACCAGACGAGGTGAACCATGACGGATTTGAGCGGCAGAGTGGCCATAGTCACCGCAGGAACGAAAGGCATAGGTCTTGCCTGCGCGGGCATACTGGCGGAACACGGAGCGCTGGTCTATGTGGCTGCACGCAATGAGCAGGAAGGCGAGAACGTGGTCGAGACCATAACGGCAAGGGGAGGCAGGGCGCGTTTTCTGCGCTTTGATGCGGAAAAGAAGGAGGACTACGAAAAGCTCATCAACCAGTCCGCGGCGCGCGAGGGCAGACTGGACATTCTGGTCAACAACTACGGCTCCACCGACGCCGCGCGGGACAAAAATCTCCTTGACGGGGACTGCGAGACCTTCTTCCGTATTCTGCGCGCCAATGTGCAGAGCGTCTATCTCTCCTGCCGCAGAGCCGTTCCCTTCATGAGAGCCGCAGGCGGAGGCTCCATCGTCAACATCTCGAGCATCGGCTCGCTGGTGCCGGACATGAGTCGCCTTGCCTATACGCTGTCAAAGGCCGCGGTGAACACGCTGACGCGCAATATCGCCCTGCAATACGCGCGCGACAACATACGCTGCAACGCCGTACTGCCGGGGCTCATCGCCACGGACGCGGCCATGCGCAGCCTGTCGGAGGACTTTCGCGCCTCCTTCCTCCGGCATGTGCCTCTGGGACGCATGGGCACCTCTTGGGACGTGGCCAACGCCGTACTGTATTTTGCCTGCGACATGTCCTCCTACGTCACCGGAACGCTGCACGAGGTGGCAGGCGGCTACGCGCTCGGCACGCCGCAATACGCGGACGAGGTTTCCCCCGCCTGCGACGGCGCGCCAGAGGAAACCTTATGAACGCGCGTCTTCTGCTTCTTCCGCCGCTGGTTCTTTCGGTCCTGCTCTGCGGACAAAGCCGGGCCGAAGAGCTTCCCGGCGCTGTGGACACGCTCTATCACAACGGCGTCATCCGTCCCATGACCGGGGACATACAGGCCGGGGAGTGCGAAACAGTGGACGTGCTGGCCACGCGCGACGGAGCCATCCTGTTTGCGGGAAACGAGGCCGAAGCGCGGAAACGGGGGCTTTTCGACGCGGCGCGGCGCATCGTGGACTTGAAGGGCAGCGCGCTTCTGCCCGGTTTTGTGGACGGGCACGGCCATTTTCCCGAACAGGGGCAGTACGACCTTTACGAAGTCAACCTGAACAGCTTTCCGCTGGGAACCATGACCTCCATTGCCGATTACCGTCAGGCGCTTGCCGGGCGCTGCGCCGCGGCGGGACCCGACGACTGGGTCGTCGGCTGGGGCTACGACGACACCTCCATCACGGACATGCGCCATCCCGCGCGGGAAGACATCGACGCCGTCTGCCCGAACAATCCCGTCTATCTCCGGCACATTTCCGGCCACATGGGCGCGGCAAACTCCCGCGCGCTGGAAAAGGCGGATCTCACGCCGGAGCATCCCGAAAAACTCAAGACCGAAGGCGTAGTCAGGGACGGACTGGGGAGGCCCACAGGCCTGCTCATGGAAACCAGAGCCATGGGCCTCGTCACTTCCCTGCCGGATTTTCCCGCGCCCGACATGCAGAAGGCGCTGGCCCGGGCCAGCCATGTCTATGCCTCCCGCGGGGTGACCACGGCGGATCAGGGCGCGTCCCTCATGGCCGTACATCTGCCCCTCTTTCAGGAGGGACTCAGGCGGGGCACCCTTTCGCTGCGCGTGGTGCTGCATCCCCTTGCCGCCTATGAGACCTCCACGCCGCAGGGCTTTGCGGACATTGCAGGCTGGCGGAACCGCAAGGCTCTCGGCTGGCGGGAAGCGGAAGGAGAAGGAAAGTTCCGCTTCACCGACGCCGCGCGCGCCGTGCCCACGGGGGCGGACATCACAGACTATATCCCTGACGGGGCCGCCTCCCCGATGCCGGAAACGCCGCTGCCCGAAGGACGCCTCTTTCTCGGCGCATGGAAACTGCTCTTCGACGGCTCTCCCCAGGGATACACGGCATGGCTCAAATCCCCGGGCTATTACGACTGGGGCGACTACGATGCGGCGGACAGTTTCGACGGCGCGCCCTACTTCAACGGACTGAGCGGCACGCTGAACCTCTCCGTTGCGGACGTGGAGGCGCTGATTCGCCTCTACCACCGCGCGGGGCAGAGCACGGAAACGCACACCAACGGCAACGCCGCGGCCGAGGCGTGGGTTGCGGCGCTGGAGAAGGCCGTAGTCGCCTTCCCGGAAAGGGAGGACACGCGCCACACCACCATCCACGCCCAGACGCTGGAGCTTCAGCACATCCAGCGCCTCACCGGCAACTATCAGGCTCTGGAAGGCACGGCGAAGCTCTACACGGATCTTCGCGGCGCCTTCACGGACGGCAGACTCTCGCCGGAAGCCGTGGGCGCGCCGGACATCGACACTCTTTCGCGCCTCATGGCAAAGCAGCACTTTTTCAGCTCCTATTTCATCGACCACGTCTATTTCTGGGGCGAGCGGCACAGAAACATCTTTCTCGGCCCCGGCCGGGCCGACAACATGAGTCCCGCAGGCTGGAGCGTGTATTACCGCCAGCCCTACGCCTTCCACAGCGACGCCTTCGTCACGCCCATCCATCCCCTGCGCAGCGTGCAGACCGCGCTCATGCGCCTGAGCGGCCCCACGCCCCTTTCTCCGGGCGGCACCCTCATCAGCGGCACGGGCAGGGACATCCGCGCCACGGTCGCCCTGCCCGCAAGAGATCCGGCGCAGACAGAAACCGTGGAGACGGGCCTTTTTCCGAACTTCGACCAGCGCATCGGCATCCATCAGGCCCTTCTCGGCGTCACGCGCCTTCCCGCACGGCAGAACAAGCTGGAAACGCGTTTCGGCTCCCTGAAGGAAGGGCTTGCCGCGGACTTCGTCATTCTGGAAAAGGACCCCGTGGCCGTGGCCGAAAGCGCGCCGGAAGAACTCGCCTCTCTGCGCGTTCTTGCCACCGTCGTGGGAGATACCGTCGTCTATGGTCTTCTGCCGGACGATACCATGGCCGTCTCCGCGCCCCTCCCCTCCTATATCGGCAACGACAAGCTTCACCTGACCATGCGGCACTGCGCTCCTGCTCCGGAAAAGGCGCCGCTCTCGAAGGACGCGCGCATGCTCGGCTCCTACGCCTTCCGCGCCTCCGCCGAAGGGAAGGGGACGCCCGTGTTTCAGATGGACATGTCAGGCCCGGGCGGAAAGGTGGGAGACCTGCGCCTCTTTGCGCTTGACGAAAACGGCGCACGGCGCCCCTTCGTCCTTTCCGAACACGGCACTCCGGAGAGGGGCCGGTTTCAGGTGGTCGCTCTCATCGAGCCCACAACGCCCCTCGGCCCGAACGACGTTCTCAAGAAGAATGTTCCGTACATGGTGCTCTTCTCTCCCGCACAGACGCCGCAGGAAGACGACGCTTCCTGCGATATCCGCACGACGGTTCTTCTGGAGAAAACGCTCAGGTAACGCCGTCTCTCCGCCCTTCCGACGACAAAAACACGCGAAGGCCCTCTCCGCTCCGCCCGCAGGCGCTGCGGAAAGGGCCTTCCGCCGTACCGTCACGTCCCCGTGTCCGGCTTATCCGTCTCTCTCCGGTTCTGCCTCTCCGCGCTTTTCCCCGGGCACGCGCCTCCCTGCGCCGGGGCGATACCGGAAGACCTTTCCCTCCTCTCTTTCTGCAGCTAGGCTCCGCGGAGAACGACGCACGCGTCGAAGCCGTTTTCTGCCCATCGTCCTTCACAGCGCTTTGCGCATCCTGCACGGGCAGGAAAGAACAACGCCCCTGCGGAAAACACCGCGTCCGCCGACGCCACGCCGTTCTGCATCGCAAAAACGCCCCGGGATGGTCCCGAGAAGGAAGAATCCTACGTCCTGTTCCCGGACGGCTCAGGCGCTAAAAACGATAAAGAAGATGCAGACGGCCGCCCAGGCTGTCGCGCTCGCCCGTACTGCCCAGAAGCGCAACGTCAAGACTCAGGGAGCGGGAGGAAGAGACGTTCATACCGACCTCGAACAGAGCGCTGTCGCCTTCCAGCGACGCCTCGGGAATGGAAAAATCCCGCGCCACGGCATGGGCGGTGCCGCTGAATTCATGCTCCCACGCCGCTCCTGCATAGGGCGTCACGCCCTCGAGAGGATGCCATTCCAAACGCAGGCCCGTGCGCACACGACGCGATTCCACGCCGTCGAAGCGCACGTTCTCCCCGTTCATGTCCGCGCTGTCCCCTTCCTGTCTCATCCAGAAAAACCTGCCGTAGATATCGAGGGAAAGCACCTCGCAGGGGGACAGCATGCGGCCGAGTCCCGCGTGGCCGCCGTAATACAGGTTGGAAAGGTCGTAGTCGGCGGGGCGGTCCATATTGTCCCGCAAGTCGTCGCTGTGCCAGGACGTGCCGATATGGCCCATGCGCCACACGCCTTCAAGATACCAGTGTTCCAGAAAACCGCTCTCAGCCTCCACGCGGGCCAGCAGACCGCCGCCCGTGTAATGGCTTGAACCGCTTCCGTTGACGACGCCGGAAGCAAAGTCGTTGAACGTATCAAGATGCGCCCTGCCGAACTCGAAGAAGCCGCCCATCACCGCCTCCGCGCCATCGACATCAAGCCGACCCGCAAGGCCCGTCATGCCGGAAAAGCCTTCCGCATCGGCATGGGAACCGGTATGGTATCTCGAATTTCCTCCATACACGGCCGCAAACGGCGTCCACTCGCGCCCGGAGCGCCGTACCGCCTCCCGCGCCTGATAAAGTCCCGCATCCGCCGCCAGATCCGCCCCCTGATTGAGCAGGCCCGCGCTTGCCGCCCGCGCTTCTGTCAGCGCGGCTATGCGGGGGTTCATGCTCTCGGAGAGAATCTCAAGCTGCACGGTGGTGCCGGTGTTTTCCAGCACGCCGTCAAAAAGCGTGGCGTAGCCCTGCTGAAGACTGACGAGTCCCCCCGCCCGGGCCTCGCCTACGGCTCCGCTGTCGTCGCTGAGGAGCACGAAGGTACTGCCGAGATACGCCCGGCCGCCCGTCAGGATGTCGGGAAGCTGCGCCGTGACGACGGAGCCCGTGAAGTCGCCGCTTTCAGCATCCGTCACCGTCAGCATGGGAACATCCACGGGCGCGCCGGGAGCGGGCAGGACGAAATGCAGGTTTTCGAAGCCCGCCGCCCGTGAAACGCTGCCCTGCCAGCTGTCCACGAAAAGCATGTTGCCGCTGCCCGAAGCCGCCGCAGGTTCGCCGTTCACCATGCCGCCGAACAGTGAAACGGACGCGGAGAACGAGGCACCGCTTCCTATGATGACGCTGTTGTGCTGCGCCGTGCCGCCCGCTCCGGTCTCGCCGCCGAGAAGGTTGCCGCCCACGAAGGCGTTCCGTACCAGCACCGTGTTGTTGTCGGCGCTGCCCGCCCCTTCCGTGCTGCCGCCCACAAGGTTGCCTTCCACGCTGCCGCCGTCCACCACGGCCACGAGGTTGCCCGAGGCGGAACTGCCCGATATCGTGCCCGTCACGGCCGCGCCCGCCGCGTTGCCCGTCACCGTGGCTCCGCGTTCCACAATCACGGTGTTCTGCGTAAGCGCGGCCACCACCTCGCTCTCCGGTGCGAACGCGCCCGCCACATTCCCGTTCACCGCGGCGTTTCTCACCCTCACCGTGTTGCCCGAGGCCGAGGCCTTCGCCTCATCACTCTGCACGGAAGCGCCGATGATGTCGTTGCTGACGCCGCCGTACATGTTCACGGTATTGTCATCGGCCACGGCGTTGCCGCTCACGCTGTGCGTGTCGCCGCCGACGATGTTGCCGAAGGATCCGCTGGAGATGGTGACCGTATTGCCCGAGGCTGTGGCGTCGCCGCTTGCAATGACGTAACCGCCGTAGAGAAGCCCCACGGAAACGCCGTCCGCCGTCACCGTATTGCCCACGGCAAACGATTCGGATACCGAATTGCTCTCTCCGTAGGCCTCGCCGCCGACCACGAGATACAACGACGAGCCTCCCGAAAGGTTCACGGTATTGCCGGAAGCCTCCAGCGTACCGGCTCCGCCGGAGAGCCGCGCATAGCCGCCGTACACCGTGGCCCACGCCCCCGGATTCAGCGGGCCGGACAGACTCACCGTATTGTCGGATGCCGTGGCGTCGCCCGCATAGCTTCTGGCATAGCCCCCGTACAGGGAATAATCGAAACCGTCCAGTCCGCCCGTAACCGTCACGCTGTTGCCTACGGCCTCGGCAAAACCCGTACGGCTCAGGGCGGAACCGCCGTAGATATCCATGGAAACGCTGCCGCCCGAGATAGTCACGACGCTCCCGTCGGCGACGGCATTTCCCCCTTGGGAGCGCAGGCCGTACACATATCCGTAGCTGTCGCCGGAAGAGACAAAAGCGCTGCCATTTCCCGTAAGATCCGATGCCCGCGCAAAAGAGCCGGGAAAAAGCATGAAAAGAATCGCCAGTACCCACGCAGAAAACGCTCCTGCCCACAAAACAACCATACCGCCCCGTGGAAAAGACAACGCTATACCCCCTTCTCAGAATGAATACTCCGTGAACGCCATGCGCCCTTTCCTTCACAGTATGCTTCATCCTCCGGGGGCATTCCATGATTACCGCCCGGCCCTGCCCTCTCCGCAGGGATAAAGATGTCAGGGCGGCAAGCCTCCATGAATGAGAAAACGGCATGAACCCGGTCCTGCCCCCGGAACGGAGTAAGCCGCCC
>CASFUJ010000085.1 GCA_949297645.1 uncultured Desulfovibrionaceae bacterium | reverse complement strand
TGACGATGTCCCCCCGGTTGTCCCAGGCAGAGGCCACGTCGGCCGCCTGCAGGCCCCACTCCTCGAAAAAAATGGGAAAAGGATAGGTGGACAGCGAATGAAGCGTATGGTTGGCGCTGTTGAACAGAAACTTTGCGCCGCAGGCAATGGAGCAGAACCTGCCTATGACCAGCCTGTCATGGTTGACGGGATAATGGTACAGCACGTTGTTTCTTTCGAAATCCCGGGGGTCGTTCACCATGTCGTTATACATGGTGAAATCGCCGACACTGATACCGGGACGCGTTATCACGTTCTTCAAATACACAGTCTGCCTGTCCCCGAAGCGGGGATACACGATATCTGCATCCATGTGTTGCCTCCTGTCGTTGTTTCGCAGAAAACAGGACGCCGCCCTTTCTGACGCAGTCGTCCCGCATCCCTGCCTTCCCTTCGCCCTCATGCGCCCTTTTCCGGGCCTCGCCGCTGTGCCTCCCGACCGACCGACGTCCCGGACGCTTCGCCGTTTTCCGCCCGACGCTCCTCGTTGACCGAGGCGCTTCCTTTTTCCGCCCCTGCCGGTACGCCCGACGTTCCAGTCGATACGCTTGCGCCTTCTCCTGCAAAACAACGCCGCTCTTCCGCCCTGCCGGTACGTTCGCCGGATGTCCGAACCGCCCAAGAGGTTCCGCAGGCGCGTTTCAACAAAGGCGGTCGGAAAACGCTACCGCAGCCGCGTCACATCGCCCGCGGCATGAAGCATCCTCCGGATGCCATCCAAGCCAAGGCCACATTCTGACACATCCCCGCGCGCATGAAGCATCCTCTCTGCAATAATTGAAGCGTACCGTCGGCGCGCGTCTGCACGCGCGGCCTCTCTCCATATCGCGTTTTCCTCCGGCTTGCCTGCATGAACGCGCATGTCGTTCTCCCTGCGCACCATGCTGACGGAAGCGGCGAGCTCCGGTCTGCGTTGCGCGCAAAGACTGCGGCGTCTGTCGTACGGCGGCCACGCCCGCCGTTATCTCCGACCATGACGGAGCCGTTGGGGCGTACTGAGGGCAGGAGGGATTTGGTTATCCCCGTCCGCGGGCGGAGCGTTATGCAGACGCGCACGGCCGCCGCACGAAACAGCGGGGGCGGCCCCGGGAAGGTACCCCGGCTGCCGCCCCGAAAAAACGCATGACTTCGCTTTCGGAAAAGCGCGTCCCGTATCAGGCCACGCTTTCGGCGGACGCTTCCTCTTCCCCCTCGTGAGCAGGCTTCTTGAACTGCATGTTGTAGAGGGTGCGGTACTGACCGCCGGGAATGGCCATGAGCTCCTCGTGACTGCCGAGTTCCACGAGATTTCCCTCGTTGATGACCGCGATGCGGTTGGCGTTCTTCACGGTGGAGAGGCGGTGCGCGATGACGAAGACGGTCTTGTCCTTCATGAGGTTGTCGATGGCGCGCTGCACGATTTCCTCGGACTTGTTGTCCAGGGCGGAGGTCGCTTCGTCGAGGATGACGATGGGCGCGTTCTTGAGGAAGGCGCGGGCGATGGCCACACGCTGCTTCTGACCGCCGGAGAGGAGTATGCCCCGCTCGCCGATATAGGTTTCCACGCCCTTGTCCAGAGAGGCGATGAAATCGCTCAGGCAGGCCCGGCGCAGGGCTTCCTCGATGTCCTTGTCCGTGGCGTCGGGGTTGCCCAGAAGGATGTTCTCGCGGATGGTGCCGTCGAAGAGGAAGTTGTCCTGAAAGACCATGGCGATATGCTGACGCAGATCCTTGAGGCCGAACTCGCGGATGTCGATGCCGTCCACCTTGATGCTGCCCTTCGTCACGTCGTAGAAACGGGGCAGCAGGCTGACCAGCGTGCTCTTGCCGCCGCCGGAGTTGCCCACGAGAGCCAGCATTTCGCCCACGCGCACATCGAGGTTGATGTCGTGCAGCACTTCCGTGCCCTTCGTGTACTCGAAGCACACATGCTCGAAGGTGACGCCGCGTTTCACTTCGGGCACGCCCGCGGGTTCCTCCTGCTCCACGAGGACGCAGGGACGGTCCAGCAGGGAGAACACGCGCTCGATGGCGAGGAAGGACTGCTGCACGGACACCGCCACGTTGGTGATGTTCTTGAGCGGCGTGTAGAGCATGAGCAGCGCGGTGATGAAGGACACGAAGTTACCGGCGGAAATGGTGCCCTGCACGATGAGCCAGCTTCCCAGCGCGATGGCGAGACCGAGGCCGATGGAGATGACGAAGTGCATGAACGGCGTAATCCACGCGGTACGGCGCGTCATGGCCACGGTGATGGTGAACACGTCGGCAAGCAGCGCGTTGAAGCGGTTCTTCTGGCGTTCCTGCAGGTTGTAGGCCGCGATGGTACGGTTGCCGGAAAAGGTTTCGTTGTAGGTGGTGTTGAGCTGGAAGACGCAGCTGTTGTTGCGGGATACCAGCGTCTTGAGCAGCTTTTTCACCTTGGTGAGCGGAGCCACGGCCACCACGAGAATGACGATGGCGAGAATGGAAAGCTGCCAGGAATTGTAGAAAAGCACGCCGATGAGGGCCACGGAGGAAAAAATTCTGGTGAGAAAGCTCTTCAGGTTGCCCAGAAGTCCGGAACAGGCGAGTTCCGCATCGGAATTGAAGCGGAACAGCACTTCGCCCGAGGTGGTCTTGTCGAAGTAGGAAGGCTCGATTTCCACCAGCTTGTCGTACAGTCTCGACTTGAGTCCCAGCGTCAGCTTGCCGCCCACCCAGGCGTTGAGGTACGCGCCGCCGAAGTTCAGCAGACCCTGCACCGTGGTGAAGCCCACGATGAGCAGAGGGATGTACCACGGCGACTCCATGCTCTTGCCCACCACAACGATGTCCGTATAGGGCTTGAGAAAGAGCGCGATGACGGCGTCGAGGCTGCCGACGGGAACGCAGATGAGCAGGGAAAGCAGCGCCATGGGCCAGAAGGGCTTGATGAACGGCCACATGCGGCGGTAGTTCACGACGAACTGGTTCTTTTCTATGGACTGCTTCAAATCGAACTTCATCATAGAACTCCGTGCAGAGCGTCGCTCTGCGGAAAAGTCGGGATGCGTGACTCTGCGGAAAAGTCGAACGGCTCATGATAGCCGCGAAAGGCGGCGCTGGCAAGGCGGAGCCGAAGACGGCGCCTCCCGGAAAAGCGCTCCGCGCCGTCGCGACAGGGCGGAGCGGAGATTTCCGGAGCGGCGCGCAGGGAGGCGGCGCTATTCCACGGTCACGCTCTTGGCGAGGTTGCGCGGCTGATCCACGTCCTTGCCGAGGTAGTCCGCCATGCGGTAGCTGAAGAGCTGAAGCGCGGGCAGCGCAAAGAAGGAGGAAATCACGGGATGCGCGGAAGGCAGCACCCAGAGCTCCTCCACGGCGAGATCCGGAGCCCTGCCGTCCTTCTCCTGCACCAGCGCGATGACGCGGCCCTGTCTGGCCAGCACTTCCTGAATGTTGGACTTCACCTTGGCAAAGAGCGCGTCGTCGAGAGCCAGGGCGAAGGTGGGGAACTGCGGGTCGATGAGGGCGATGGGGCCATGCTTCATCTCGCCGGCGGCATAGCCTTCGGCATGAATGTAGGAGAGCTCCTTGAGCTTGAGCGCGCCCTCCAGCGCCAGCGCGTGGCACTGTCCGCGGCCGAGATAGAAGAAACTGCGCGCCGAGGAGAAACGGGGCGCAAGCTGCGCGGCGCGCTCCTGCATGACGGGAAGCGCGGCGGAGAGCCGCTCCGGCAACGTGCAGAGCTCGCGCAGAAGTCCGGCGTCGCCTACGGCGGGACTGCGGCGCTGACCGTAATAAAGCGCCATGAGCGCGATGAGCACCATCTGGCTGCACATGGCCTTGGTGGAAGCCACGCTGATTTCCGGCCCGGCCTGCGTGTAGAGCACCACGTCCGCCTCTCTGGCGATGGAGGAGCCCACCACGTTGCACAGGCCTATGACCATGCAGCCCTTTTCCCTGGCAAGGCGCAGCGCGGCCAGCGTGTCCGCCGTCTCGCCGGACTGGCTGATGACCATCACCGCCTCGCCGGGCAGAATCTGCGGATCGCGGTAACGGAATTCGGAAGCGATGTCGAGGTCCGTGGGAATGCCGCCCACGTTCTCCAGAAGCTGACGGCCCCAGAGACCGGCGTTGTAGGACGTGCCGCAGGCCACGATGTGCAGGCGCGTGGGCACGGGCATGTGGTCAAGCTCATGCAGAACGACGCGCGCTCCGTCCTCCCCTTCCAGCACGCGGCCGGTAAGGCAGTCGGTGATGACGCGCGGCTGCTCCATGATTTCCTTGAGCATGAAATGCTTGTAGCCGCCCTTGGCCGCGGCCTGCATGTCCCACGGCACATAGCTCACGCTCTTTTTCACGGGCGAAAGGTCGGTCAGGGAAAACACCTCCCACGCCGGGCCCTTGATGCGGGCCAGCTCCCCGTCCTCCAGAAAGACGACTTCGCGGGTATAGGGCAGAAAGGCCGGAATGTCGGAAGCCACGAAGCACTCGCCGACGCCCACGCCCATGAGCAGCGGCGCGGCCATGCGCGCGGCGTAGATGACGCCCGGTTCCTCCGCGGCCATCATCACCACGGCGTAGGCGCCGTGGGCGCGACGAAGCGCGCGGGCGAAGGCCTCGCAGAGGGAAGGCGCGTCCTTTCGCTCCTCGCCGATGAGATGGGCGAGCACTTCCGTATCCGTATCGGAAAGGAAGGTGTGGCCTTTTGCGGAAAGCTCCTCCTTCAGTTCCTGAAAGTTCTCGATGATGCCGTTATGGACGATGGCGATCTTCCCGTCCTGCGAAAGATGCGGATGGGCGTTTCTCTCCACGGGCAGCCCGTGCGTGGCCCAGCGGGTGTGGCCCATGCCGGTGGTCGCCAGCGTATGGGCGAGCCCTTCCAGCTTCGCTTCCAGCGCCGACAGCTTGCCCTCCGCCTTCACCACATGGAGGCCGCCCGCCTGCTCGAAGGCCACGCCCGAAGAGTCGTAGCCGCGGTATTCCAGACGATGCAGACCTTCCAACAGCAGGGGAACGGCGGGACGATGTCCGCTGTAACCGATGATTCCGCACATAGGAGAACTCCTGTTTTCAAGAAAAGATAGGTTGTTATACCGAGGGAAGCGCCCGGGGGCAAGTCCGGGACGGTCGAGGCGGAAGAAAAATCCCCCCGCCCGGTCTCGAAGACGCCGCGCGGCACGAAGCGGGCCGCCCAGCAGCAAAGCGACATCTCTCCTGAAGACGCCGCGGAGTACGGAAAGAAGGCCCCATGCCTCCGTCTGCGCGGCTTCCGGTCGGCGTCCCTCCCCCTGCACAGGAAGCGGAGCCCGCAAAAAAAGACCCGCTCCGAAGAGGAACGGGCCTTTTCATGATATCAGATTCCCGGGCGCGTCCGCACGCCGGACTGCGACGGCGGAACTTCGCGTGAAACGGCTGAGGGGGGGCGACCCGGCTCAGCCTTCCGACGCCTTCTACTTCGCGGCGGCAGCGGCTTCCGGAGCCTGCGCGGGCTTCGCTGCGGGAGCCTCTTCAGGCTGTGCGGCCGGAGCTTCTTCCGCGGCGGGAGCGGTCTCTTCCGCGGCGTCTTCTTCAGGCGTGGCGTTGGCCGGTTCGGGCAGCGGCGGCATCTCAAGAGAAGGCAGGTCGCCGAAGGTCGCGCCGGAAGCGTCGATGAGGCTCTTCACGGCTTCGGTCATATCCACTTCGGGGCTGTAGGAAGGCACGACTTCGTCGGCAAACAGACCGAAGAGAGATTTGTCGGCCCGGCATTTGTCGAAGGCCTTCTGCATTTCGGTCTGCAGCACGTTCATCACATGTTCCTGGTCCTGCTTGATGACGTTCTGCAGGAAGTACACGCGGGCCTGCAGTTCCTTGCCGAGACGTTCGGCTTCGGCGTCGTTCTTGTCGGCGCGGGCCTTTTCCATGGCCGTCTGCAGATCCGTCAGCGTAGCCATGGCCTTCTTTTCCAGTTCGCCCACGCGGGCTATGCCCTGCTTGCCGAGCTGGCTTTCCTGATAGACTTTAGCCACCTGCACCACGCCGAACTGGGGGACGGGCTTCTGCGGCTTCGTCTCTTCGTTGCAGCCGGCAAGGGTGAGCATGGATACGATGGCAAGAGCGGAAACGATGTTCCTGTTCATGGATGTCTCCTGTAGTGAAATGGCCCTCCTGCCC
Source organism: uncultured Desulfovibrionaceae bacterium (assembly GCA_949297645.1). Taxonomy (GTDB): domain Bacteria; phylum Desulfobacterota; class Desulfovibrionia; order Desulfovibrionales; family Desulfovibrionaceae; genus Mailhella. The sequence goes on along the minus strand of CASFUJ010000085.1, from coordinate 1,498 downwards.
GTAAGGCAGGCGGGAACGTCTCGAAAGAGATACGCTTTTTGCCCGTTCTCGGCAATGGGGCGGAAGAAGGAAAATTTTCCGGCCCCGCCGCAGCGGCCCGTCGGACAGGCGTTTTCGGACACGGAAAAGGCGGGGACTTGACAGCAGAAGGCCGCCGGGGCATTCCCACAGAAGAAGGTTCGCCTTCCCACTTCACACAAGGCAGGACACCATGGCAGACCAGAAATCGGAACAGGCCATCGAAAGACTGAGGGCGGAAATGGACGCCATCGACGACGAGATGCTCGCGCTGGTGCGCAGGCGCTTCAACCTGAGCCGCCGCATCATGACCGACCAGCACCGCTACGGCATGCCCGTGGAAGTGTTCAGTCACGACCGCGAACAGCAGACCATAGATCGGCTGAAAAAGCTGAACGAGGAATCGGACTGCCCCATGCGCGGCGCGCACATCGGCAACATCTGGCAGATGATTTTCTCCTGCACCCGCGTGGGCTGGTAGGCGCCGACGGAAAAACGGCGGACACGTCCGGAAGAAGGCGTCGCCCAGGATATCGCCGCCCGGAAAAATCCGGAACACGCAGCGGACGCGACGCTTCGTCCGTCCCCCTCTTACTGGTACTGGAGGAATACGCACCGCGGGCGCGGACGCGACGCCCGCCCCCGACGCGGCCGGCAAGGCCTCGCGCACACCGGCGCTTCCCGCCCGCGAAAGCCCCCCGCCGGAAGAACCGGGCGGAAGACCCTGCGCAGGAAGAATAATCTTTGGTCTGCGCGCAGACGCATCCTTCCGGGCCCGACGGCGGGAAAAAAGCGCGCGGAAGGCAGCTCGGAAAGCGGCAGCCATGTGTAGCCGACCTGCCGCTTGTCCTCTTCCGCGCCGTGCCCGATGTTGTCGGCGTTCCCGAGCTCGCACTCGAACACGGCTTCCACTTGGTGAAACGCCTTGTGCCGCGCGCGGAACGCGTGATTTTTGCCGATGTATTCCCGCAGGTAAAGCATCCGCCGCGGGATCACGGCGACGCCGAGCTCCTCGAGGCATTCGCGGCAAACGGTGTCCGCGAGCGTCTCGCCGTGATTTTGTCCGCCGCCCGGCAGAATGTAAAACGGGCCGGATTCGTCGCGCAAAATGACGACGAGCAGCTTTCCGTCGCGCACGATGACGGCGCGCGCCGCCACGCGCACCGGGTTAAAAGGCGGGGACGGCGCTTTTTTCTTCTTGCGGGGAAACGGCTGACGCGGCGGCGGATTCACGGCGACCCGGCGGGAACGGTCACGCGTCGAGCAGACCGTCGGCGATGTCGTCGTTCGAGTGAACGGCCTTCACGTCGTCGAGGTCTTCGAGCGCGTCGATGAGTTTTTGGATTTTTTTCGCGGTGTCGGCGTCCGTGACGGGAACTTCGACGTTGGGCAGGTAGACGAGGTCGGAAGACTCGCTTTTGATCTGCTTGTCGTCGAGCGCCTTGGCGACGGCGTCGTAATCGCCGACGGCGGTGATGAC
>CASFUJ010000084.1 GCA_949297645.1 uncultured Desulfovibrionaceae bacterium | reverse complement strand
GGACGGTCGCAAGGTCGCAGGCACGGCGCAGCGCCGCTCGGGGCAGAGAATGCTGCACCACGGCTGCCTGCTGGTGGATGTGGATACGTCCGTTCTCGCCGGTGCGCTGGCCGCCGACCCCGAGAAATTCCATTCCAAGGGCGTGGCCTCGCACCGCGCCCGGGTGGCCAATCTGCGGGAATTTCTGCCTGCCGGGCTCTCCGGCAACGAGTACATGGACATGGTCGTCAGCGCCATGACGCACCGCTGTGCCGATGAGGAACGCCCCCTCGACCCGAAACTGCGGGAAAAAGCCGAGGCTCTGGCCGCTTCGCGTTATCGCAGCTGGGAATGGAACTGGGGACAGTCTCCCCGTTTCACGGAAAAACGCCGCCACCGCTTTTCCTGGGGGCGGCTGGAATGTCTGCTCGACGTACGCGGAGGCGTCATTTCCGGCTGCCGCCTGTTCGGGGACTTCTTTGCCCTGCGCGACATCCGGGAGCTGGAACAGGCGCTCACGGGTCTGCGTTCGGACAGCGCCTCCCTCGGCGCCGCGCTGGAAAATATTCCCGTAGAGCGCTGGTTCGCCGGGGCGGAGCGTGAGGAGCTTCTGCACTTCTTTTGCGGAGCATAGAGGAGGAGTGGCCGCGTTTTCGCTCCCCTGTACCGGAAAGGATTCTTTGGGGGCTGACGAAAAAACGACCGACATGCCATGCCCGCGCCGACGCCGCAACAAAGCGTTGCAAAAAAGCGACGCCGGTGCGTATGTTTCCGGCAACGTCTTGTGGAAGCCTTCCTCTTCCGGACATGACGGACCGCAAAAAGCCCTGCCTTGCCGGACCTCATCCGGCAGACGGATGCAGGCCGTCCTTCCCGAACGGCTCTCCCCCCAACGCTCCCCGGCCGGACATCTGCCGCGACGCTAAAAACACCCGTCTGCTACCGACCGCACACCGTGAACCGGCTTCTCCCCATACGCAGGAGAAAAAACGCCGCAAGCCGTACCGGCGACACCCAAAATTCTCCCCGGCACCGAAGAGAACCTCCCAAGCTTCCGCCCACGGAACAGCAAAGCAACCGTCCTCCCGCCACGGAAAAACCTTCCGCCCCGCTTCAGAACTTTGCGCTCAACCAAAAATACGGAAACAGGGGCTGCCGCGACAAGAACGACCATGAGGACAGCGCAGGAAGCTGGCGAAGGGCTGCCCCTCCGTTCCGCGGAAAGAGCCCCTTTCACGAACACACCATCGGCATGCCTCTCATAAAAGAAACGCCCGGGGGCATCCTGCCTCCAGACGTCATTCTTCTCCGGGTCCATCCGCCTTTCATAACAGGCTGCTGCCGGATGCCGGAACGCGCCTGTTGTCCTCACTCGCTGCAGACGACTCCCGTCATGAGGCTACGGCCTTTTTCCGTCACAGACGAAATCCATATATGCCGCGCCGTCTTCAAGGCGTTTCCACTGAAACATTCCGTCCTCCCAGGTCATGTAGCCATGGCTGCTGCCCTGCTTGGGAAGAGACACGGAACCGGGATTCATGGCCACGAAGCCTTCGTGCGGCACGCATACGGGCACATGCGTATGACCATAAAGCAGAACGCTTCCCGCCGCGGAGGGAAGCGGCTTCTGTTCATTATAATGATGCCCGTGGGTGGCGTACACGGTCCGCCCTTCCAGAAGCAGCACGGCGTACTCGGCCATGATGGGGAACTCCAGCACCATCTGGTCCACTTCTCCGTCACAGTTGCCCCGCACGCAGAGCAACTTCTCCCTCACGGCGTTGAGCATGGCCATCACCTTCTGCGGCGCATACTCGTCCGGCAGATTGTTGCGCGGACCATGATACAGGAGGTCCCCCAGAAGAAGCAGCCTGTCGGCCTTCTCCTTTTCAAAACGTTCAAGAAGCGTGCGGCACCAGCGGGCCGAACCATGGATATCGGAAGCAATCATCAGTTTTTTCATGCCGTCTCCTTTGCGCCACCATGCCAGAGTCGGGCGAAAAGGTCGAGCATGTGCGCCCCCCCGTTCCGCCGCAGCGCTCCATGCTCAGACATGCCTCCGCGTCCTTTCGGCAGAACGGAAAAATTCCCCGTACACCGCACCGCGCCTTCCGTTCCCAGGCTTCAATGCGGAAGAACTTCCCGTCTCTCATACGACAAGGATGCTGACCGGCTAGCCGGAGTCCCATCGGCTCACCCTTGAAAAACAGGGCCAGGCCGAACCGTCGATAACGACATATCCGCCGGAGATGATGCTGCGTTATGGTACAAAAACGCATGCTCCCGGCGGAAGAACGTCGTTTCCCTATGAGACGGCGTGATGACCGTGGTCTGCCGATGCGGGCAGAGCGTCGCGGCACGTTTCCGGAGCAATAGAGTCCCGGAGCGCCCGGAAGAGAGCCCTCTCCTTCACGCAGGTGTGCTAACTTCCCGACGCGCCGTCACGGAAAGCGCACTCTGACGTCGCCTATCCTCTTCACATCGCGGCGGACGACAAGCTCCATCCTTCCAAATAGGCGCGTATCTGTGCGTCCATGACGGCGGGAATGTCTCCGCCTCTGAGCCACGCCTTTGCCCATTCGCACGTCTTTTCCACGGATTCGGCAATGGTCCAACGCGGCTTCCAGCCAAAGACCGTTTTCAGCTTCGAGCAGTCCAACCTCAGAAAATCCGCCTCATGCGGGGCGTCCTTTTCGGCCCGACTCTCCCAATATGCCCCCTCACCCCAGGCGCGGCAGAACATATCCACAAGCGTTCCCGTCGTCACGCAGTCGCCCTCGTCCGGTCCCACGTTGTACCAACCCGCAAGCGCAGGGTTCTCCCACTGCGCCCGCACTATCATAAGATACGCCATGACGGATTCCAGCACATGCTGATACGGCCTCACGGAAAAAGGATGGCGCACGCCTATGACGCGATGCTCCACCTGAGCGCGTACGCAGTCGGGAATGATGCGATCGACGGCAAAATCTCCTCCGCCTATGACGTTGCCCGCACGCGCCGTACTTATAGCAGGAAGTCCCCCTGTAAAAAAACTGTTCACATAACTGTGGGTAACAAGCTCCGAGCAGCTCTTGCTGTTGGAGTACGGGTCAAATCCGTCCAGAGCTTCGTTTTCCCGATATCCCCAGCACCATTCCCTGTTCTGATAGACCTTATCCGTGGTGACGTTGAGCATGCTTCTCACCCCAGGGTACAAGCGCGCACACTCCAACAGATTCACCGTACCCATCACGTTGGTTTCATAAGTAAGCCGGGGCGCTCTATAGGACTCGCGCACGAGAGGCTGAGCCGCCAGATGGATGACGATATGCGGCCGTGCTGCATCAAACGCGACCTTCAGGGCTCTGAAGTTCCTGATATCGCCCATAACGCTGGTCATGCGCCCTTTCAGCCCCACCAGGGAAAACAGGTTTGGCTCAGAAGGGGCAGGCAGGCTGTAACCCGTCACATCGGCTCCCGCCTCAACGAGTACGCGGCTCATCCAGCTGCCCTTGAAACCCGTGTGGCCGGTAAGAAATATCCTTTTCCCCTGAAAAAACGAAAGATCAACCATGCTCAGTCCTTCCAGATTTTCCAGGGCGCCCCGCCCCTGTCCCACATGGCGTTGAGATCTTTTTTATCCTTCAGCATGTCCATGGGTCTCCAGAACCCCTCGTGTCTGTAAGCGGAAAGCTGCCCGTCGCGGGCAAGGCTGCGCAACGGAGCCTGCTCCCACACGACGTCGTCTCCCGGAGGGATATAATCGAAAACACGCGGCTCCAGCACGAAGAAGCCGCCGTTTATCCAGCCCCCGCCCTGACGGGGTTTTTCCTGAAAGGAAGAAACGCCGCTTCCTTCCAGGGCAAGCGCGCCGAAACGCCCTTCCGGCTGTACCGCCGTAACCGTAGCAAAACGACCGCTTTTTCTATGATGCTCAAGAAGTGCGGGAATATCGACATCGGCCACGCCGTCCCCGTAGGTCAGCATGAAGGTTTCATCCCCCACATAATCGCGCACCCTGCGTATGCGGCCTCCGGTCATGGTGTCGCGTCCCGTATTCACCAGCGTGACTTTCCACGGTTCCACGCGCCTCTCGTGCACTTTCACACGGTCGCTGCCGAAATCAAAGGTGACATCGGAGTTATCCATCACATAATTCATGAAGTATTCCTTGATGCACTCATGCTTGTACCCGCAAAGCACGATGAATTCATTAAAACCGTAATAGGAATATATCTTCATAATATGCCAGAGAATGGGCCTGCCGCCTATTTCCACCATGGGCTTGGGACGGATGACGGTTTCTTCGCCAAGACGTGTTCCCAGACCTCCGGCAAGAATCAGTACTTTCATGGAATAATCCTGCATACGGTGAACCCGCCAGCGGTTCACCGGAAAAATTTTCACGCGTATAACGGCCCCGTTCCTTGGGGAACGGAAAACTCTTCAATCCTGCGGCACGCCGTGCGCCGCCTGCGCCCCTGACGGATGCCGAGCCGTTCTGCCCGCCTCTTTCTTTCATGCGCATGCTGTAAGGCCAGACTGCGTTCTTTTCCTGGAAACGCCCGGCCCCATGCCTAACGGCGATGTTCCGTCTGACGCTGTGAGATAAAGCATAACACCGACCAGAAATACATTATATTATATTGTACCGGAAAATTTTCGTTTCCTTTTCCTCTTTCTGCTTTCAGGCACACAGAAAAAGCCTCTTCCCGGAAAATCTGATCCTTTTTCAAAAACATCCGTTATATCTCCACCTGTTACCGTATTCACTGAGCCTGTTCGGAAAAAGCTCTCCCTCCCGCATCAAAGACCGCTGCACATCCCGCACATTTTCCTCAAAAATTTTTTTTCACATGAAAATTGCAAAAATAATTTGTATTAATTATTGAATATCAATGAATATTCTTTCTTTTTTCATATACCGTCCTCACTACCGTTCACCAGAACACCGCGATGAGGATATCATCGTCATACACGAAAAAAGACATACTTCCCTCATGAAAAAACTGCCGCAGGACCGGATACCGGGGTCCTGTTTCTTTTTGCAAGAAAGGAAAACCCCCGGAGCGTTCGCCTTCCGACGGGTGATACACCCCCTGCCGACTTGTGATACAAGGAACAAAATATAAAAGCAACCCCTCGAAATATGTGGAAAAAGTAAGAAGTTTCATGTGAAAATTATGTTTTTACCTCTTCTCATGCGTTGAAACTTGTTATATAAAAAATGCTAAATCTCAGGGGGAGAAGACATTGCGCAAAGTAACATATATCCTGACGGGTACACTGCTGGTTCTGTCTGTAGGGGGATATCTGCTGCCGGAAACTCCCGAGCCTGTTCCCAACAGAATACTGATGAAGAACGCCGCCGGGCATGTGGTTTTCGACCACAAGACCCATGCGCTGAAACTCGGTATCACATGCATGAGCTGTCATCACGACGCTCCCGGGGAAAATCAGGCGGGGCAGCCATGCAAGAGCTGCCACGGGCTGGAATTCGGTCCGGAATTCAAGGGACATTCCTATACCATGGCTCCCGATACCTGCGTAAGCTGCCACCACATGACGCTTTCCGCCAAGAAATGGGGACACAAGACCCATGCGCAGATGCCCGGTGTGGAGTGCACGGCCTGCCATCACGGCCCGCAGCTGGAGCCCACTCCGCAGAACTGCGCCTCGTGTCATGACCGCAAGGTCGATATGGGCCCCATCCTTTCCCTGAAAAACGCCGTACATACCCGCTGCAGCAGCTGCCATGAGGAAGCCTTCGCAAAGAACGACATGAGTTTCTGCGCGACCTGCCATACGGCGCTGACCTCGCGCGACGCACTGAAGGAAGGCCGCAGCATCAGGCCTGCGCTCATCCCCTGCGGCACCTGCCACGAGCAGGAGCCCGCCAAGCTCGTTCCCAGCAGTATGGCGGCCTATCACGGTCTGTGCATAAGCTGTCACGAAAAGCAGGGCGGGCCCGTGGACAACTGCGCGCAATGCCATACGAAATAACGACAAGGGAATAACGATGAAGCAGCATTTTCAGATAATCAACGATCCTCGATTCCGCCTTGTCTATAATGAACACCGGCTCTTCGGCAACGGGCCGGCTCCCAGAAAGATACGTCTCAACCGGGAAGGCTTCACCATGGTCGCCGGCGTCAAGAAGAAGACCATGGTCTATCCCGGCATGCTGCTGGCCGAGCATCCGTCTCTGGAAAAGGGAGACCTGCACGCGCCCATGTACGGCGTGATTACCGAAATCAACGCTCGAAGCGTCTTCGTGGAAGCCGTGGACCCGCAGGAACAGGAGCCCGGCACTTTTCCCGAGCCGCTGACGCCGGTCAATCTGCTTGAAGAGGGACTTGAAGGCGAGGATCTCGTGCTTGCCGTCAAGAAAATGGGTGTGAACACCCGCTCTCTCGGCCGCAAGATCAGAACACTCATCGTCAACGGACTCAACCCCGAGCCCGGCATACGCTGGGCAGAGCCCATGCTGGTGGAACATGCCGCCGAGATTCGCATGGGTCTTGAACTGCAGCGCCGTTTCCACAGGGCGGAGGAAATCCTGCTGGCCGTGCCCACGGGCTGCAATGTCCAGTTCGATGGCGTGCGCACGGTCCATGTGGATCCCATGTATCCCAACAGCGTCAATGAACTCATGATCAAGGAAGTGACCGGAGAGGAAGCCCCCCCGGACGTGGCGGCCGTGAGTCTGCACAACGTCTGGAGCCTCGGTCGTGTGGGACTGACGGGCCTGCCGCTCATGGAAACCGTCATCACCATAGGCACCGCCCGCGACTGGGCCAACTATGTCGTCAAGAACGGCAGCATCGTAGGTGAACTGCTGGAATTCACGCGGATTTCCCTGCGAAGCGGCGACACCATACTGCGCGGCGGTCCGCTGCGCGGCGAGAGTCTCGACAGGCTGGACCGAAGCATCACCAAGGGCTCCTACGGCTTCTTTGTAGTCAACGCCGGAGAAGTGCCGCCCATCGAGGGGGACAGCCCATGCATCAACTGCGGCGCCTGCATCCAGATATGCCCCACCCGCATCGACCCGCGCATGCTGAGCCGTTACGCGGAATTCGGCAGGTACGACATGTCGCGCAAGGAGAACTTCCGCCTCTGCGTTGACTGCGGCCTCTGCGGTTATGTGTGCATAGCCCGCCGCCCCGTGCTTCAGTACATACGTCTTGCCGTCAAGAAACTCGAACAGGAAGAGCGCCTCGCGCATCTTACGCCCATCGAGCCCGTCAGCAAGGCCTGAACGACCCCACCGCGTACACCGTGAGCACACCAGCGAGAACCGCCATGAGTACATCCCAGAACAACGATATCCTTCTTGCCATCAGTACGCCCCCCTTCTGGCATTGCGGGCGTACCATACGCAAAAACAGTCTCCACACGCTCATAGCCCTGACTCCGGCCGTCATCATGAGCCTCCTGCACTGGGGCATGCCCGCGGCGCGCGTCATGGCGCTTGCCGTGCTTGCCGCCAGAGCGCTTGCCGTCAGCGCCCTTGCGTGCGGGACGACGGTTGATCAGGGAAAAGTACGCATCGTCGCACTGCGACTCGTCTGCCATCCAGGGGAACAGATCGGAAAGCTCCCTAAACACCGCACGCGCCGTATCGGCATGCGCGCCCGAGCTTTCCACCACGCGAATGCGATCAGGCTCGCGCTCGGCCGCATCGCGGAAGCCGGCGGCCACGCGCACGAGCTTTTCCTCCGCCT